>DATBUK010000151.1:0-2429 GCA_036516155.1 Yaniella sp. | reverse complement strand
GAACTGGGAAGCCGAACTGTGGAAAGAAGCCGGTCTGCCCGACGGTGTCTTCAACGTCGTGCACGGTGGCAAGCCAGCCGTTGATGGCTTGCTGGAACACGATGACATCAAGGCCGTCTCCTTCGTGGGTTCCACTCCCATAGCAAAATACGTGTACGAAACCGCCACTGCCAACGGCAAACGCGTTCAAGCCCTTGGTGGCGCTAAGAACCACATGCTCGTGCTACCCGATGCCGACCTCGACGTGGTCGCCGATAACGCGATCAACGCAGGGTTCGGCTCAGCAGGAGAACGCTGCATGGCCATCTCAGCACTGGTCGCGGTCGGAGACATCGCCGACGAATTGGTCGACAAAATCGCCGAACGCGCTCGGAACCTGCGCACTGGTGACGGTACCCGCGGCACTGACATGGGTCCGCTGGTGACATCCGAGCACCGGGACAAAGTAGCCGGTTACATTGATGCTGGCGAACGCGAAGGTGCCACCGTGGTTGTAGACGGCCGCCAAGGCGAATTCGATGCAGACGGCAACGGCTACTTCGTCGGTCCGACGCTGTTCGACCATGTCACCACCGACATGACGATCTACAAAGAAGAGATCTTCGGTCCAGTGCTGTCAGTGCTACGCGTCGACACCTACGAAGAAGGTCTTGACCTGATCAACGCCAACCCGTATGGCAATGGCACCGCAATCTTCACCAACGATGGTGGAGCCGCACGCCGGTTCGAAAACGAAGTTGAAGTCGGGATGGTCGGTATCAACGTACCAATCCCGGTACCAATGGCTTACTACTCCTTCGGGGGCTGGAAGAACTCACTGTTCGGCGATACCCACGCCCACGGCGCCGAAGGCGTGCACTTCTTTACTCGCGGCAAGGCTGTCACTACACGATGGTCTGATCCATCACACGGTGGCATCAACCTTGGCTTCCCACAAAACCAGTAAGGACTGTCATGACTGTTACGCATACTTCTGATGTCACCGATGCGCTGCGGGCCGAAGGCAAGCGCGCTTATGAGCTGGACCGTCAGCACGTTTTTCACTCCTGGGCTGCCCAGGACCCGTTTAGCCCGATGACCGTGGTGAAAACTGAGGGTTCGTTCCTCTGGGATGAGACCGGTAAGCGCTACATCGATTTCTCCTCGCAGATGGTCAACACCAATGTTGGTCACCAGCACCCGAAAGTCGTGGCAGCGATTCAAGAACAAGCTGCCACGATCGCCACGATTGCACCAGCCCACGTGTCGGCACCACGCTCCGAAGCAGCGCGGCTCATTGCCGAGCGAGCCCCACAGGGCATGGACTACGTGTTCTTCACCAATGGCGGCGCAGACGCAAATGAACATGCCATCCGCATGGCCCGCCTACACACCGGCAAAACCAAGGTGCTCTCGGCTTATCGTTCTTATCACGGTGGCACGCACCTAGCTGTTAACGTCACGGGTGATCCACGCCGTTTCGCGTCGGATACGGCTTCAACAGGAACCGTACATTTCCTCCCCTGCTACCCCTACCGGTCCTACTTCCACGCCGAAAACGAGGAACAGGAAGTTGCTCGCGCGCTGGAAAACCTCGAGAACACTATCGTGCTCGAAGGCCCGAACACCATCGCCGCGCTGATCCTAGAAACTGTTCCAGGCACCGCAGGGATCTATGTCCCACCACCGGGCTACCTGGCCGGCGTGCGCGAACTGACCAAAAAATACGGCATCGTCTTCATCGCCGATGAAGTCATGTCCGGCTTTGGACGCACCGGTGAATGGTTCGCCGTCGATCATTGGAACGTCACCCCGGATCTGATCACCTTCGCCAAAGGGGTCAACTCCGGATATGTCCCCCTAGGTGGCGTGGTGATCAACGAAGCCATTTACGACACTTTCCGCAACCAGGTCTACCCTGGCGGGCTGACTTACTCAGGACACCCGCTAGCTACTGCGGCCGCAGTAGCAACCATCAACGCGATGGAAGATGAGGGTATGAATGCCAACGCGACCCGCCTGGGCAATGACGTCATTGGCCCCGGCTTACGGCGTTTGAAGGATGCCCACCCATCAGTTGGCGATGTGCGTGGTTTGGGATGCTTCTGGGCCATCGAATTGGTCACCAACCGCCAGACCAAAGAACCCCTCGCCCCCTACGGCTCAAGCTCCGAGGCAATGGGCAAAGTCATTGCCAAAGCCAAGGAACTCGGTCTCATCGTCTTTGCGAACTTCAATCGCATCCACGTGGTACCGCCACTAAACATCGACGATGAAATCGTGGCTGAGGGCCTCACCATCCTGGATGAGGCACTCTCAGTCGCTGACCAGTACTACCAGCACTAATCGTCCGATACGGACACAACTGAACACGCAGCGCGATGAACCGATCGGGTTCATCGCGCTGCAGCTTTAACGGGCCGTTGGTTTCACCCACTACACACTCAAAG
>DATBUK010000150.1:0-2469 GCA_036516155.1 Yaniella sp. | reverse complement strand
ACCGGCGACCAGCTGGCAGACCCGACCGTGACGGCTCAGGAGTACCTGGCTGCTGCCCAGCGTTATCTTGCGGCGGAACAGTTGGATCAAGCGTATCTGGCCGCTTACCGGTTCATGGTGCGCAGTGCGGCACAGCGTGGCCTGGTCGAGGTGACCCCTGCGACGACCGCCACCACATTCGGCTGGTCTTTGGGCTCCGTCCTGCCTGGTTATGGGCAGCAAATCGAGACAGCTTCGACCGAGTTCAACCGGATTATTTACGGTGGGAATACCCCGAGCCGTGATACGACAGAAAACGTGCTGGCGTTAGCCAACACCGTCGCGACCGTCACGCCCCAGCCGGCCGATGATCGGACCGATCCCGCGAGGTTGATACCGCGATGACCACCCGCCGTAAAAATATGGGTCTGATCCTGCTGGTCGTCCTCGTCGTTGCCACCTGGCTTGCCGTCATGATCTGGATTGCCCTTCAACCCCATCGTGACGACGGCAAATTGGGCCTCGACGACGAGACACCTTCGGGGGCTGCTGCGATCACCGACGTGTTAGAGGATCACGGCATCGAGGTGCGACCAGCCCAATCAATGACGCAGTTAGAGTCCGAGCTCAACCGTCGGCCCAACGCCACAGTCGTCATCCACGATAAGTACTCGGCCATGCAGACGGCGTCCTATGAGCGTCTTGAAGATCTGGCCGCACTCATCCCGGCTGACCAACGTGTCTTTGCCGGGGTCTCGGACCGGCAGCAACAATATTTGCTCGATGGTGTCGAAGCCAGTCAATCCTTAGGTTTCGAAGAGTTTCTCGAGGTTGAGCCCGACTGTCAGATAGCTGCAGCCCGCGAGGCCGGGAATATTTCCGGCCTCCGGCAGGGTGTCGTACTCGATGATTCCGCTCACGGGTGTTTTGGGGTCCATGATGCCGCAACCAATGACACCGCGTATGCCTTTGCCCAAACTGCCGACGGTTCCATTATTTTTGCCGATTGGCAGATGCTGTCGAACTCCGGACTCTACGAAAACGGTACCGCGACCTTAGCCACGTGGTCCCTGGGTCAAACCGACACCGTGATCTGGTTTCAGCCTGATTTCCAATTCGACCCAGACACCGACGGCCAGCTCTCCCCCGTACAACTGCCTGACTGGGTGCGCATGGGGCTCGTGTGGGCGGTCATCGTCACAGGCATCTGGTTGTTGTACCGTGGGCGCCGCACCGGTCCGGTGATCGCCGAGCCATTACCCGCAGAGGTTCCGGCGGCTGAAACGACCGTCGGCCGCGGCCGCATGTACGCCAAGGCCAAGCACTCTGATCATGCCCTAGCCACCCTGCAGCAAGCTTCCCTTGCTCGGCTGGCTCGGCTGTTACAACTGGGACCTCGATCCTCCGCGGACGCCGTGTTAGCCGAAACCGCCCGCCAACTCGGCATCCCGCTGCGTGAACTGCAAGCCCTCTATACCCGTCCGGCCTACCGCCTGACCAACCAGCAATTTGTTGCCTGGTCGAATCAACTACAAGACCTCGAATCTCAAGTACGCCAGCGTTATAGCGTGCCAACGAAGGAGTCATCGTGAATACCACCGCCCGTCCTGCACTCAATGATGTGCGAACCGAGGTAGCCAAGGCCGTGGTCGGTCAAGACCACGCTGTGACCTCCTTGCTGATCGGGTTATTGGCGGAAGGCCACGTGTTATTGGAAGGTGTCCCCGGCGTGGCGAAGACCTTGCTGGTGCGGAGCCTGTCCGAAGCGTTAGATTTGGACAATACTCGAGTGCAGTTCACCCCCGATCTCATGCCCGGGGACGTCACCGGCTCACTCATCTATGATGCCTCAACGTCGCGGTTCCAGTTCCGCGAAGGCCCGGTCTTCACCAATTTGATGCTGGCCGATGAAATCAACCGCACGCCGCCGAAAACCCAGGCCGCCTTGCTCGAAGCGATGGAAGAGCACCAGGTCTCGGTCGATGGCAACACCTATCCGTTACCAGAGCCATTCATGGTGATCGCCACGCAAAACCCCATCGAATTTGAGGGCACCTATCCCCTTCCCGAAGCCCAGTTGGATCGGTTCATGTTGAAGGTCAAGCTCGACCTTCCGGGCCGCGACGAAGAAATCGAAATCCTCAACCGGCATGCCGTCGGCTTTCGGCCAACCGACTTGGCCCAGGCTGGACTGCGAGCGGTTGCCGATCAACACACGATCGCCGCAGCCCGTACTGAGATCGCCAAGGTCAAAACATCGGCAAACGTCCTGGCCTATATCGTGGACCTTGTCCAGGCCACGCGATCTTCTCCGTCGTTCCAAGCGGGCGTCTCACCGCGTGGGTCCAGGGCGCTGATGAAGACCGCGAAAGCTTGGGCGTGGTTGATGGGCCGGGATTTCATCACCCCCGACGACGTTCAGGCCTTAGTTTTGCCGTGTCTGCGGCACCGGGTCGCTCTTCGTCCAGAAGCCGAAATGGACGGTGTCAG
>DATBUK010000149.1:0-8320 GCA_036516155.1 Yaniella sp. | reverse complement strand
GCTGCTGGGCCGTGTCGATGACGTGATGAACGTTTCCGGTCACCGGTTGTCGACCACGGAGATTGAATCGGCGTTGGTGGCGAATCCATTGGTGGCTGAGGCTGCTGTGGTCGGTGCTGCCGATGAGACCTCCGGGCAGGCCGTCTATGCGTTTGTGATCCTTACGGAAGATTCCGAAGGCGTTTCACAGGAGGAAGCCGAACAGACGCTGCGTGACCACGTGGCAAAACATATTGGCCCGATTGCTAAACCGAAGCGCATTCTGGTCGCCAGCGATCTGCCGAAAACCCGTTCCGGCAAGATCATGCGTCGTCTGCTCAAGGATGCGGCCGAAGGACGCACCGAAGCCGATCCGAAGGCATTGGCTACCCTTGCAGATCCGGCAGTCATGGAAGAAATCCTTTCCGGCATGCGGGGTTAGCCGACAAAGCTTAGAAGCTGAAAAACACCCGGGTCACAACCAAGACGGTTGTGGCCCGGGTGTTTTTGTAGAAGCTACACGGCTATGGTTCGGTACGCAGGCGCTCTTCGTCGCCGAACTCTCCGGAAAGTTCATCCGGATTGCGTTGGATATGCATCACGGCGGCGATAACTCCTCCGAAGACGGTGACGCATGCAATGATCATCATGATGATTGCGGCGGTACTCATGACACGACCTCCTGTCCTGATTCGTCAACGGATGCATGCTTCCCAGATATCCTGTCAGTCTCGTCGAGGGCATACTCATTTTCTGAGTGTTCTCGATACAGGGCTGAATCTTTCGGCCACGGGATAAAGGTGAGGATCAGCGCGATGACAATGAGGCTGATCACCATACCCCAGCCAAAGGTATTGACATACCAATTGGGCATGCCTCCGTAGGGTTCGTCAGCGGTCAGTTGAGCGATCAGCTCCATAATGAGCGTGTATGCCAAGACCACCGGCAGGAGAATGCCGATGAGGAACTTGTATACCCCGCCAAGACGGAATGACGACACCCGGTTCAGGTGAGTCACCATCCGATTCAAACGACGAAGGATCCACGCTACTGCCACAACCGCGACAAACGAAGCGGCAACAATTCCGAATTGGTTGACGAAGTAGTCGGAGACATCCAGCAGATGCAACCCTGAAGTTGTGCCGAATCCAAAGAGTGAGATGAGAGCTGCAGCGACACCAAATGTTGCAACGACTGTACGACGTGACCACCCGATTTTGTCTTTGACGGCGGAGACGACGACTTCCAGGATCGAAATCATCGAAGTGAAACCCGCAAACAACAGGGAGCCGAAGAACAGCACGCCGATGATGGGGCCCAGCCCAGCTGGGGCCTGAGAGATGATTTCTGGGAATGCAACGAAGGCTAGCCCGATACCAGAAGTAACGACGTCTTCAATAGTGACACCGGCCGCCTGAGCCATAAACCCGAGTGCTGAGAACACTCCGATACCGGCCAGGACTTCAAATCCGGAGTTGGAAAAACCAACGACGAGTCCAGAACCGGTTAGGTTCGTCCGACGTTTGAGGTAGGACGAGTAGGTGATCATAATCCCGAATCCAACCGATAGCGAGAAGAAGATCTGACCGTATGCTGCGATCCAGACCCCCGGATCGAGCAGGGCTCCCCAGTTCGGGGTGAATAAGCCGTCCAAGCCCATAGCTGCACCAGGCAGGGTCAGGGCAATACCAACCAGAATGAGGAACATCAGCACCAAGATCGGGATCCCGATGGCTGATGCCATACCGATACCGCGTCGCACGCCAAGAGCGAGTACGACAAGCACCGCAATCCAGATGATGAGCATCGGCCAGAAGACACCGGGCACGATCGTGAATTCGATTCCTGGTGTTTCAGCCATCTGTAAATAATTTTCAAAGAAGAAGGCGTTCGGGTCAGCTCCCCAAGCTTCAGTTGCGGAGTAGAAGATGTACATCGCAGACCAACCGAGGATGGCCGCATAGTAGACACCGATGACAACGCAAATGAGTACCTGCCACCAACCGATGGTCTCGGTCCATTTAGAGAGTCGGCGGAAGGTCAGTGGTGGGGACCCTTTGAAACGGTGCCCCAGAGAGTAATCAAAGAACAGCAGCGGAATACCCGCAGATAGCAGCGCTATCAGATACGGAATGATGAACGCACCGCCACCATTGTCGTATGCGATGTAAGGGAAACGCCAGATGTTGCCCAGTCCGATCGCTGAGCCCATGGCCGCCAGGATGAAGATCCATCTGCCGCCAAAGGCCTCGCGCTGTGTCGACCCGGCCGGCGCCGTAGTAACTTGCGAGGACATATTAACCCCTTTGAGCACGATGTGAGTACAAGTCACAATTGACTTATGTGAATAAGGTTACGCTCTTGGGCCAGTTTGGACAATATCCAAAAAGATTTGCACTCTGGCGGTGACTAGTGATGTTGATTATTCCAAGCAGCGCCCGGTAGAAACTGGCTCCGATAGATACGGTGCCTGCCCGACTATTTCAGATACCTCGGAGTTGCTGAGGGCATAGCCTATTTCAGCCTCGGCGGCGCGAGCAAAAATGACACCTGCCACGAGCCCATCCTCATCAACCAATGCTCCACCGGAGTTTCCTTGGCGAACGTCGGCAGCAAGCTGATAGACGTTGCGTAACTGCGGGTTCGCGTCGTAAATATTTGCGACTGTGGCCGGGCCGTGGGCTTGCACCTGGGCGGTCTCGATGTGGTGTGGTCCGCCGGATGGATAGCCAAGCACAAATGCTGGCTCGCCTGGTTCGATCGTTTCGCCAAACTCAGCGACCGGAAGTTGGGCCCCGGGTAAGGCGATAATAGCGACGTCAACTTCAGGGTCAAATGCGACCACTTGTCCGGTGAACAATTGCCCATCGAGTGATTCAACCTGGGGTGACTGCACCCCCGCGACCACGTGTGCGTTCGTAACAACCCGGTTCGCAGCGACCGCAAACCCTGATCCTGTCTGGCTTTGCCCACATTCGTAAGCACTACCGGTTATCCGGACCGAAGAGTTACTTGTTTGCTCAACAGCTCGTGTGGGAACCAGCGTGTAGTCATCATCGACACTGTCAGTGTCTCCGGCGAGGTCAAGTTCTGGCAGTTCCGACGCATCGAGAACATCTGCTCGTACGTGCGCGACCCAGGCACGGGCACGCTCGGGTGTCAGCACTGTCGTGAGCCCCACGATGCGAGATTCCTTCAAGGTACCGGAAATACCGGGTACCCCAACTGATGAGATCGAAAACGCGATGAGCGCGATGAGAACGCAAGTGACCACAGCGTTGCCTATGGCCCCGAGAAACTTGTCGATGACCCGCAGCACCGGATGGTTGACATGCAACCGCAATCTGGCGCCGATTTTGCGGCCCAACGACATGCCGAACCAGATGAAAAACGCCGTCACGGCGACCATGGCGACGATTCTGGGCACGCCAGCGGGAACCAGTTCAACAATGACGGGCATCACGAAGAGTCCACCAAGGACTCCAGCTATGGCACCGACCACGGTTCCCATCGAGATCCAAAACCCACGACGAAAACCCATCACGACCACGGCAAAAAGCACCACGATAAGTGCCCAATCAAGCCAGGAAAGCGCTACGATTTCCCACCGTCCCATCCGTCGTTCTTGTGAGGTGGTTCTTGATATTTAGGGTAGTCGCTTTTCGCTGGGTGTCAGAACTCGTGGCGTCGTGCGTAGTCAAGCCCGGAAATTTTAGGCTATCCTAGACGCAGATTTCGCTGCTGGTTGTGACGATTTCCACATGTCGTTCTACATTGGATAGAATTACATAGAAGCCCATGTCGAAACGCACTAAAATTAATGTGCCCGCACAGGCATTCATCGGCACGTCACAACCAGTGATCATGTACCGACGCACGTGAAATTTCGGCCCACGAGGCCAGTAAGGAAACCTACACCACCATGGATCTAGACGTATTGCGCAATGCACCGCTGTTCACCCATCTCGACGATGAGGTTTTCAGTGCACTCACCGCGGAGCTGACAGAAGTTGAATTATCGCGTGGCGCCTCAGTATTCCACGAGGGCGACGACGGCGACCAGCTGTACGTGATTTTGTCGGGCAAGATCAAACTCGGTCGCACAGCACCGGATGGCCGCGAGAATCTGCTGGCTATCCTTGGCCCAGGCGAAGTATTCGGGGAAATGGCGCTGTTCAACCCTGCGCCACGATCTGCGTCGGCGACGGCAGTTTCTGCCACCAGCCTGGCCGGATTGCGCCACGAGAACCTGCGCAAAGTAATTTACTCTTCGCCAGAGGTTTCCATGCAGCTGCTTGGAGCACTCGCCCGTCGACTGTCACGTACCAACGAATCTTTGGCCGACCTCGTCTTCTCCGATGTGCCTGGACGTGTCGCGAAAGCACTCCTTGACTTGGCGGATCGTTTCGGTCGTCCAACCGCAGATGGTCTGCTGGTCGCCCACGACCTGACCCAGGAAGAACTCGCCCAACTCGTCGGTGCTTCCCGCGAGACCGTCAATAAAGCACTAGCCGAGTTTGTCCAGCGTGATTGGTTGCGCCTGGAGAACCGCGCGGTCATTATTCTCGACCTACAGCGTCTGCGTCAACGCGCCCGCTAAACATGAGACTTTAACCCGAAAGCACCGGGGTGAGAGAAGTTTTTCTCTCACCCCGGTGTTTTCGTATCACGCTAGTTTAATGCGTCAGCTAGGCGCGGACTTTCACGATCATTTCTACTTCGACCGGCGCGTTCATCGGGAGCATCGCGACGCCGACGGCTGACCGGGCGTGAGTGCCCTTCTCGCCGAAAATTTCGCCCAGAAATTCTGAAGCACCATTGAGCACAATATGTTGCTCAGCAAAATCACTCACCGAGGAAACAAATCCCACGACTTTGGTGATTTGGGTGATCTTCTCCAGATCGCCAATCTCGGCTTTGATCGCTGCCAGACCATTGAGCACACAGGTTCGCGCGTAACACTGGGCGTCTTCAACGCTGACAGCTTCTCCGACCTTGCCGGTAGCCACCAGGTTGCCATCGACCACGGGCAGTTGACCCGAGGTGTAGATGGTGTCGCCGTCGCGCATGACTGGCACGTATGCGGCCAGCGGTTTGCTCACAGCGGGTAAAGCATGACCGGCTTGTTCCAGTCGTTGTTCTATCGTCGACATGGAACTCCTTATGAACTCTTCGGACGCTTCAGGTAGGCGACGGGGGCGTTGCCATCTGGTCCGGGGATGACCGTGACGAGTTCCCACCCGTCGTCACCCCACTGGTCGAGTATTTGTTTGGTCGCATGGATCAACAATGGAAGCGTGGCGTATTCCCACTTTTGTATATCGCTCATGCCTTTAACCGTATCTTGAGCCAAGAGCTTTGCGACAGATTTGAGTTTGCGCTTTCCGGTAGAGTGTCCCCATGGCCAAAAAAACGTCCTCAGGATCTGGTGTGCTCAAAAGCAATCCCGTACTGTCGAAACTGCTTGCCTTCTTCGGTATTTCAGCCCTTCTCGGAGCCCTCGGCGCCGGCATGTTACTGCCCGCTGGCATGTTAGCCGGAGCTGCTGCGCAGGCTGGAACCGAAATGCTGGATCAAATTCCCGCAGAGCTCAATGAAGAACCGATTTCAGTCCCATCAAAAATACTTGACCAAGACGGAAATGAGATCGCCACGTTCTACGCTGAGGATCGTACCCCAGTTCCCCTGGAGGATATTTCGCAGCACATGATCGATGCGATCATTGCCATTGAGGACGAACGCTTCTACGAGCACGCCGGTGTTGACGGGCAAGGCCTGGCCCGCGCGATGGTGCACAACGTCACCTCCGACACGCAGCAGGGTGCTTCGACGCTGACCCAGCAGTACGTCAATAACGTGTTGGTCAACTACCAGAACCTCAACGGCCTGCGCACTACGGTCTCGGGAACCAAACAAATCCCTGATAAATTGCGCGAAATGAAACTGGCCGTGGCCATCGAAAAAGAGATGACCAAGGACGAGATCCTGGAAGGCTACCTGAACATTGTGCTGTTCTCTGGCCGAACCTACGGGGTCGAGTCGGCCGCCCGGCTGTTCTTCAACAAGACGGCAGCCGAGCTCAACATTCCAGAATCCGCGCTCTTAGCAGGGTTAGTGCAGTCCCCCAACGCGCTCAACCCAGAAAATAACCCTGAAGGCGCCACGAACCGTCGCAACCTCGTGCTTGGCAATATGCACAAACAGGGCTTCATTACCGACGCCGAGTACGAAGAGGCGGTGGCCTCCGAGATCGAACTCGATATGAATCCACTTCCTTCGGGTTGTTACTACGCCAAAGACGGTTTCGAATACTTCTGTGACTACGTGAAGAAGCTCATCATGGCTGACCCGGCGTTTGGTCCCGATGCGGAATCTCGCGAGCGGATGTTAGATCGCGGTGGACTGGAGATCACCACCACTCTAGATTCTGAACTGCAGGAAGCCGCTGTCGAAACCGCCCGTCGTAACGTCCCTGCTGACGAAAACGAGGGTATCGGTGCCGCGCTGGTAACCGTCCAGCAAGACACCGGCAATATTAAGGCGATGGCCCAGAACACCCCGTACCAGAGCGAAACCGAAAGCGGGACGCAGGTCAACTTCAGTGTGGACAACCAGTGGGGTGGCGGCCAGGGCTTCCAGGCCGGTTCGACGTTGAAGCCCTTCGTGGCTCTTGCTTGGATGGCGGATGGCCGTTCGATGCGCGATACGGTCGATGCGTCACGTCGTGACTACAGTAACGCGCAATTTCCCGCCTACTGTTTGGATAAGGGCTATGCCCAAGTGACCGGCGAGTGGAAACCGAAAAACGCGATTGCCGACATGTACAAACCCATGCGCATGGACTACGGGTTGTACTGGTCAATCAACACCTCAACCGTTGCCGCAACCTACGCGACCGACGTCTGTGCCATTACCGACATGACGACGGCAGCTGGCATTACCGGTGCCGTTGACGGTGAGCCGCTGGATCCGAGCCACCCGTCGTTCGTACTGGGTGCTCAGGAAGTCTCCCCGCTGACCATGGCCTCGGGCTTTTCGACGATCGGCTCCGGGGGAACCTACTGCCAACCCCGCGCGATTGAATCCATCGTCGACGCCGAGGGCAATGAGTACACCGTTCCGCCGATCCAGTGTGATCCCGGTGCGCTGAACTCGGAAAACATCAAGGAACTCAACAATACGTTGACGGCTATCGCCGATGAACGCATCGCCAAAGGCGAGATTGACTTCCCCATTGCAGGCAAAACCGGTACGAACAACCACTCCTCATCAACCTGGTTCGTGGGCTATACCTCCGAGTTGACCACCGCCTCTTGGATGGGTCGGTACACCTCGGTAGAAGACAGCCTGATGGGTACCACCATCGGTGGACGCTACTACCGTGACGTCTGGGGCGCGCTGATCGCAGGGCCGATGTGGGTTGATTTCATGAAAGTTGCAGGACCCAAATACGGTACCGACCCCTTCCCCGAATTCGACGGTCCAACTGGTGACCCCGCAGCCGAAGGAACCGGTTCCAGCAGTAACTCATCGAATAACGATGATGATGAGAACGACGAAGACGACGACTAATGTCTGACACTGTCACTTGGCCGCATCGGATGTTATCTGGTGCGGCCAAGATGTTGGCAGCCGGGGTCTTCACCGGTGCAGCAGCCACCGCGTTCGGGCTGATCTCGGCCCGGCAATTTTCGATCCGGACGCTTGAGATTCCTATCCTTCCGCCAGGGCACCAACCGCTACGGATTCTGCACATTGGCGACATGCATGTAGTCGCCGGGGATCGGCGCAAAATCGAATTCGTTCGCGGCCTTGCTGACCTCAGACCAGATCTGGTCATCAACACCGGTGATAATCCAGGTGGCGCGAATGCGATTGACGACGTCGTCGCTGCGCTAGAACCCCTGCTGGAGATTCCCGGGATCATCGTCCCCGGGTCCAATGACCTCTACGGGCCACGTGCTGCCAATCCGCTTCGTTACCTTCGGGCTCCAAGCAATCTTGACGACTCTGATAGTCAGCAGGAACGTATCGATACCCGGGCCCTCTTCGACCGGCTGTTAGCGTCCGGAGGGTGGCACTTGATAGCCAACCGTGCGCTGAACTTGTCGGTCCGTGACGATCTGCTGTTGCGGTTTGCTGGCACCCACGATGCCCACATGCATGCCGATGTGTGGCCGGGATTTCAGCCTGCAGCCGTTGCCGCAGATGTACAGGAGACCAACACGGCCGAGCTGCGGGTTGCGGTGACGCACGCACCGTATCGTCGGGTGCTTGATGCAGCAGTGGCCGAGGGCGCCGATCTCGTCTTTGCAGGTCACACCCACGGCGGCCAGGTCGC
>DATBUK010000148.1:0-11573 GCA_036516155.1 Yaniella sp. | reverse complement strand
TTCCTTGCATCGACGTCGTTATGTGTATGTACACGGTGCAAGGACGCCTCACGGCGCGGTACCACCCTGCTTATCTTGGAGATCCAAGATCGCTCGTAGCAGCTATGTCGGGCTGACCCGTTCGGTTCTACTGAGCAGCATGCGCTGCCGTTCTTCCGAAGCGCTCCCCGATGATGGTCGGATCACTGCGCAACCGCGACCATTCTACAACACTTTTGAACAAGACCGCCCCGCGATGTCGGGCTGATCTTGTCTGCCATCAGTGAGCGGTTAGCCGGTGGCCTCAAGCGTCAAAGTGTCCTCGGCTGCGTCACCTATGATCTCGGCTGAGTAGAACCAGGGGTAGTGATTGCCTTCGGCCCAGTCCTCGGCCTGGTCAACGTAGTGTGTATGGAAGGCGTGGCCGCTGGCTCCGGTGAGGTTTTGCCAGACCGACTGGTCCCAGTCGTCGAGGTCGATGACCATGCGCATGGAGGGTACCGATTCGGTGGCGTAGCTTTGATCGAGGTCCCACCCTGTCGCGTTGACTACTCCGGAACCGCCACCGGTGGGGTACGGGCCTCGATTGAAGAGTGCCTCGATCGGTGCGATGCCGCTGGTACCAAAGGTCTCATGTGTTAATGGCAGAGCATGGAGTTCACCCCAGTTCCAGTGTTGCCGGTCTGCACCCTGTTGCTCGACCAGTTCCGTATACGCGCCTTGTGCGGCTGTTTCTAAGAGGGCACGTTGGTCATCACCCCACCAGGTGCTGTCGGGGTCTTCGAGCTGGTTGGCGAAAAATTCGACCAATCGCGATTGGTTGTCCCGCGGGATCGAACCCTGGTGGGTGTTCATCATGGCTTTGGTCAGGTGATTCCACAACACATTCGCAAAGGCTGCACCCGACGAGTCAGCGTCGTTGTGACCATCCCAGTCAGCGAGCAGGTCTAATGCGGCCTGAACATCAGCGTCTTCTACCTCGATATCTGCATAGGCTTCTTGTAGCAGTTCTGCGGCTGGGAACTGGTTGTCCATCTGCAACGTCGCCATGGTCTCTACCGTCAAAGGGCCTGCATCGATCAGTGTTTCGAGACGTTCGACGATCCGGGCAGCCCGATGCCCATAGTCCCAGTCGCGTGACAGCAGATACGGGTAATCGTCGGTGACGATGGCGTGGTTGGCGGTGACAATGTACCCCGAGTCTGGGTTATAGATGACGGGAAGCTCTTCGTGTGGAATGAAACCCTGCCAGTCGTAGGCACTATCCCAACCCGGTTGGGGCAGATAGCCATCACCGGCTCCGCGGATCGGGAGCTTGCCCGGTGCTTGATAGCCAATGTTGCCCTGCACATCGGCATACATCAGGTTTTGCCCGGGGACGTCAAACTCTGAAGCTGCCTGGCGAAAATCTGCAAAATTCCTGACCCGGTTGAGGGTGAAGATGGCTTGCGCGGTGGTCGTGACATCCAGCGCTGTCCAGCGCAGACTCAACGCCCACTCTCCCGGTGGTACCTCAGCTTCTGAGTTATACCAGTCGGCCGGTGGGTCCGCTGCGATATCACCGAAATCTGGCTCTAGATCAGACAGGATAGGACCGTGATGGGTCGACCGGACTTCGAGGTGTTGTTCCTCGCCTCCGGCGACCTGAAAGGTTTCTCGGCGAGTCTCAAAGGGGATTTTCTCGCCGTCATGCCAGTAACCATCGTCTTCAATCTTTTCGATATACAGGTCCGCTACATCGGTGGTCAGGTTGGTGAAACCCCAGGCAACGTCTTGGTTATGACCGATAACGACCCCTGGCAGACCAGAAAAACTGTACCCGGTCGCATCGTAGGGGCAGTCTTGGGTGACTTCAGCGCAGCGGAGATGGTTTTGATACCAGACTGACGGCAGGCTCGCACCCAGGTGTGGGTCATTGGCCAAGATTGGCATGCCGGTGTCGGTGTGTTCACCAGAAACTACCCAGGCATTAGACCCAATTCCTTCTCCGGTATCAGGCATCAACGCATCCACACCTGCGATCACGTCCAGGAGCCCGTCGAGCCGCAGCTCTTGCGTCGACCATGCGGTGTCAGGTATCCGCTCGGTAGCTGGAGCCGCAGGATCTTCGTCAGTGGCACCGGACCGTTCGGGAATCTCAGCGTCCACAATGCCGGAACCGTCAGGATCCTCGGCCAGCACCACGGGGTGCTTCTCAAACGGATACCCCGGGTAGAGATCCGCCAGCTGCTCGTCATCCAGGTGTTGGGTCAGCAGTGCCCGGGTGGTTTCGTGTTCGACATTGGTGCGCAAATCCCAGGCCATCGCCTTCAACCAGGCCACCGAATCGACCGGGCTCCAAGGTTCAGGCTCATACCCGCGGTTCTGGAGGCCTAAGACCGTGTATTCGAATGCCAGGCCACCACCCTGACGTTCTGCCAGATACGCGTTGACTCCGTCAGCATAAGCCTCGTAATACGCGCGTTCCCTGTCAGGCAGTTGTGCAACCTCTTGTTCGGCGATCCCATGCCAATCCAGGCTGCGCAAGAACTTATCAGTCCCCAGCTGAGACTCCCCAAAGAGTTCCGCGAGACGACCACCGGTCATATGCCGTCGGAAATCCATCTCCCAGAACCGGTCCTGGGCGTGCACATATCCTTGCGCCAGAAAGAGATCATGTGAGGTCTCAGCGGTGATGACCGGGATGCCTCTGCTATCGCGCTGCACGGTGACATCGTGTTCTAGCCCAGCAACTTCTACTGTGCCATCAGTGTCCGGGAACGCCCGCTGCACAGACCATACGAAGAATCCGCCGCCCACCAGTACGAGCGCTAGCAGCGCCACAAGAAGTCCCAGGAGGGTTTTTCGTAACCGCAACCGAGACCGTTGTTTCTTTGCGTACGCCATAACCGAAGGACCTCTTTCAACCGCAAGTGCGAGTGCATCACGACACTACGTGATGCATGCCACCATACCGGGGTTCATGAGGGCGCTCGAAGCAGGTTATTCTGCGTCGCGGATCAGTTTGTGTTGGGCTGCTTGTTTTACCGGGCGCATCACGATCTGATCCAGGTTAATGTGGTGCGGCAAGTTCACGGCGTAGGCACAGACGTCGGCGACGTCCTCTGCGGTCAGGGGTTTCGCTACTCCCGCATAGACGTCGGCGGCTTTCGACTCATCACCGCGCATCCGTTTCAAGGCGAACTCGTCGGTCTTGACCAGGCCCGGCAAGACTTCGATCACGCGAATGTTGTGTTCGGCCTCTTCTAGACGCAGCGCTGAAGTCAGTGCGTGCTGCCCGAACTTGGCGGCGTTATATCCGGCACCGCCTTCGTATGCGATCAGGCCCGCTGTCGATGTCAGATTCAACACGGTCCCCTCGCCGTGTGCCCGCAGCATTGGGAGAAATTTTTGGATGACGCGCAAGGAGCCGAGCACGTTGGTTTCGATCATCCACTCCCAGTCTGCAATGTCAGCATCAGCGATCGGCTCAGCGCCCATCGCGCCGCCGGCCACATTGAGTAACGTGTCAATGCCGCCCTGGGATTCGACGGTCTCGAAAAGTGCCGCAATAGAGGCGTCGTCGGTGACGTCGGTGGCTACGGGGATGAGGGCGCCTGGTAGTTCTTCACACTCCTGGGCGAGGGATTCGAGGTTTTCGGTGCGACGACCGGCCGCGAAAACGCGCCAACCATCCGTCACAAGATGGCGTGCAGTCGCGCGACCGATTCCAGATGTCGCACCGGTGACAAGGGCTGAAGGCTGTTGAGAAGTCATGTGCTCAACCATAGAACAGCGCGAATCAAAATTCGACGGCTCCAGTCTTGTCAGAGGCCAGAAACATGCGGGGAATATGAAACAATGGTGGCCATGGCTGAAAACACTCAGGGCACAGACACGCCCAAAACGGTAACTGTTCCAGACCGCGTTGGTTTGGAAGGACTTGAAGACAAATTTAGCGCCCGGTGGGAAGAAGACCGGGTGTACGCATTTGATCCTGACACCTCCCGTGAGGAGGTGTTTTCGATTGACACCCCTCCCCCGACCGCCTCAGGCTCATTGCACGTCGGTCACGTATTCTCTTATACACAAACCGATGTGATCGCCCGGTTCATGCGCATGTGCGGCAAGAACGTGTTCTACCCCATGGGTTGGGATGACAATGGACTGCCCACAGAACGCCGTGTGCAGAACTATTTTGGGGTTCGGACTGACACCTCGGTGCCATATGATCCGAACTATCAGCCGCCCGAAAAGCCGGCCAAGAATCGGCGTGATTGGGATGTTGTCTCCCGCCAGAACTTTATTGAGTTGTGCTTAGCTCAAGCCCGCGATGATGAAGAGGTCTATGAACAACTCTTCACCCAGCTGGGACTGTCCGTCGATTGGGATCTGAGCTATCGAACGATTGATGACCACTCGCGTGAAATCTCGCAGCGGGCCTTCTTACAGAACTTGGCGGATGGTCAGGCCTATAACGCCGAAGCGCCCACGATGTGGGATGTCACCTTCCAGACTGCCGTGGCCCAAGCAGAGCTCGAAGATAAAGAAGTGCCAGGCGCCTACTACCGGTATGCGTTTTATGCCGACAACGGCGAAGAGGTCTTCATCGAAACGACCCGCCCAGAGTTGCTGCCGGCCTGCTCGGCACTGGTCGCTCACCCGGATGATGAACGCTATCAGCACCTGTTTGGCAAGACGGTGACCTCTCCGCTGTTTGATGTCGAAGTTGAGGTCTACCCGCACGAACTCGCCCAGCCGGATAAGGGTGCCGGTATTGCGATGGTGTGTACCTTCGGTGACCAGAATGACATCACCTGGTGGCGCGAGCTACAGCTGCCGACCCGCACGCTGATCGGCCGTGACGGTCGGTTCACGCGCGAGACTCCAGAGTGGATTACTTCGGAGCGCGGCCAAGAAAACTATTCGCAGCTTGCCGGCAAGACCGTGTTTTCTGCTCAAAAGGCTGTCATCGAAATGCTTGAGGCCGAAGACCTTCTTGATGGTGAACCAGAAAAGATCACCCACGCGGTGAACTTCTTCGAAAAAGGCGATAAGCCACTTGAAATCGTCACCTCGCGTCAGTGGTATTTGCGCAACGGTGGTCGTGATGCAGACCTCCGGAAGCAATTGATCGAGCGTGGCGATGAACTGGATTGGTACCCGGGCTTTATGCAATCGCGGTACACCAACTGGGTCGAAAACCTTACGGGTGACTGGTTGGTCTCACGCCAGCGCGTTTTCGGGGTGGCTATTCCACTGTGGTACCGCCTCGACGACGAGGGCAACCCCGACTACGACAACCCCATCGTCCCCGAGGACGAGCAACTGCCGGTCGACCCCGTAGAAGACGTCCCGGCTGGGTATACCGCTGACCAGCGTGACGTGCCAGGTGGGTTCACTGGTGACCCAGATGTGCTCGATACGTGGGCGACGTCCTCGTTGACCCCACAGATCATCGGCCAGTGGTCCAAGGACGACAACTATTTTGCCAATGTCTTCCCGTTTGATTTGCGCCCACAAGGCCACGACATCATTCGGACCTGGCTGTTCTCGACGGTCGTGCGTGCCCATCAGCTCCAAGATACGGTGCCATGGAAACACACCGCACTGTCGGGCTGGGTGTTAGACCCGCAGCGCCAAAAGATGTCCAAATCCAAGGGCAACGTTGTCGTCCCGACCGATATTCTGGATGAGTTTGGTGCTGACGCGGTCCGGTACTGGGCTTCCTCGGCGCGACTCGGGGCGGATACCGCCTATGAGGTCAACCAGATGAAGATCGGGCGTCGGTTGGCGATCAAGATGCTCAACGCGTCAAAATTTGCGTTGAACCTCGGTGCGACCGAAGACAAGATTGTTCGCACCGCTGAGGATGCTTCTGTGATCACGCACCCGCTAGATAAGTCACTGCTGGCTCAGCTTCACGAAGCCATCGAGCAGGCTACCCGGGCGTTTGAGAAGTTCGATTATGCTCGCACGTTGAATCTCGTGGAGACTTTCTTTTGGCACTTCACCGATGATTACATTGAGCTCATCAAGGATCGGGCCTATGGCTCGCGCGGTGAGGCAGAACAGGCCTCGGTGGTGGCCACACTTGCGACCGCCTTGGATGCCCTGTTGCGACTCATGGCGCCGTTCCAGCCGTTTGCGACTGACGAGGTCTGGTCGTGGTGGCGTCACGGCTCTGTGCATGCGGCAGCGTGGCCAGGTCTTGAGTCTGAGATTACCGGAATTTCCGCGGCTGCCCAGTCCGGTGATGTCGGGGTTCTCACGACTGTCACTCGGGCCATCTCGCGAATCCGGAAGGCTAAGTCGGATGCGAAAGTGAAACAGCGGACCGAAGTGGTCACGGCAACGATTACCGCTACTGAAGATCGGTTAGCGGAGCTGCGTGCTGGCGTTGATGATTTGCGGGCCGCAGGAAACGTCAGTGATCTATCACTGGAAACTGGTGAAGCCGTCACGACCGAGGACGACGAAATTCTCGACCTCCGACTGACTGATATCCAATTGGCACAAGCCGAATAGTCTCACCAACACAAAACTTATGCCCCGATGATCTAATCATCGGGGCATAAGTTTTGTGAACTTGTTTGAGGTTAGCTGAAGTCGAGTTCTCCGTCGCGTGCGCGCTTCAGTTCGGCGAATGCCGGATATTCAGCCAAGATGACGAAACCGTCCCACAGTTTCCCGGCTTCTTCACCGCGTGGGATGCGAGTCAGCACAGGGCCGAAGAACCCGTGGTCACCCACGACAATGATCGGTGTTCCGACGTCATCACCCACGAGCGAGAGCGCTTCCTTCGTTGAGTCGCGCAGGCCGGCGTCGTAGGTATCTTTGGTGGATTCTTCGAGGATCTCGTCGGCGTCCGAGACACCGATTTCTTCGAGTGCTTCTGGCAGAGCTTTATCGTAGCCCGCAACAGCGTAGCCCTCATTGTGAATCCGGGTCCCTGCTGCAGTGTAAAATTCCGCGACCTTGTCTGCGCCATGGCGCTCTCGCACTGCTAGTGCAGCTCGTGCGCCTTGCCATTTGGCTTGAACCTCGGGATCGTTCTGATCCTCTTTGTCTTCATTGAGGACGCCCAGCGAAATGACATTGAAGTCCACTTTGATGTCACGAACTTTTTCGACTTCAGTGATCCACCGCGAGGTGATCCAGGCGAAAGGGCATGCTGGGTCGAACCAAAACTTGACGGTTTGTGTCAATGTGTCTCCTTAAGCAGACTTATTGCGACGTTTCTGGGCAACTTCCCGTGAGACCATGACCGGTTGTCCGGTCCCCTCGACGGTTTCCTTGGTGATGGTCACCTGAGCAATGTCGTTCCGGGATGGTAGCTCAAACATAATGGGTTGCAGAACGTCTTCAATGATAGACCGCAGTCCACGAGCCCCAGTGCCGCGTGCTTCAGCTTTGGCAACAATCGCTTCCAAAGCGCCTTCATCGAACTCTAATTGCACGCCGTCTAACGCAAACATTTTCTGGTATTGCTTACTCAGAGCGTTCTTCGGTTCCGTGAGGACACGAATGAGGGCATCTTCGTCCAGATAATCTACTGCTGTCACGACGGGCAGACGGCCGATGAATTCTGGGATGAGACCGAACTTAATGAGGTCTTCGGGTTGGACATCGGTAAAGGACGGGCCGTCATTGGCTCCAGCAACCTTCAGCGGGGCACCAAAACCGATGGATTTTTGCCCGGCACGTGCATCAATGATGTCTTCCAGTCCGGCAAAGGCTCCAGCGACGATGAACAAGATATTGGAAGTATCGAGTTCTAGGAATTCCTGGTGCGGATGTTTGCGTCCGCCCTGTGGTGGGACCGAAGCGACGGTTCCTTCCAGAATTTTGAGCAGGGACTGCTGAACGCCTTCACCTGACACGTCTCGGGTGATCGATGGGTTCTCAGATTTGCGGGAGATCTTATCGATCTCATCGATGTAGATGATCCCACGTTCGGCCTTCGCGACATCGTTATCGGCGGCCTGAATGAGTTTGAGCAAGATGTTTTCAACATCTTCACCTACATACCCTGCTTCGGTCAGCGAGGTCGCATCAGCCACGATGAACGGAACATCCAGCTTTCGAGCAAGCGTTTGAGCCAGATAGGTTTTCCCGGATCCGGTTGGGCCAACCAGCATAATGTTGGATTTGCCAATCTCAACATCTTCCAGATGCGAGAAGTCCACATCGGTGCCAAACGCTTCGCGCATTGAGGACTTGATGTTGTCCTGGGCATGAACACGTTTGTAATGGTTATAGACCGCCACCGAGAGGGCGGCTTTGGCTTGCTCCTGCCCAATGACGTAGTCATCCAGGTGGGAATAAATCTCTTGTGGGGTTGGCAGGGTGAAATCGCTGCTCTCGGTGACTTCGGCGAGCTCTTCTTCGATAATCTCGTTGCAGAGCTCAATGCACTCATCGCAAATGTAGACGCCAGGTCCAGCGATGAGCTTGCGCACCTGCTTTTGGGTCTTCCCACAGAAGGAGCACTTCAGCAGATCTGCCGATTCTCCGATTCGAGCCATTTCTTCTCCTTATGAACCTTACTATTTCAGCATAAATGGTTCAGTGGCTATTCCCGGGAACATTGCCTCCAGGGCGTGGATAAGTACATTGTCACCGGTCATCCTGTGAATTTACTTTAAGCACCAATGGCGCCCTACCGCTAGTAGGACGCCATTGTGTCTTACGTGGCTTATTCGTTGGTCTTCTTGCGCGATTCGAGAACCTCATCAACCAGGCCGTATTCCTTGGCCTGTTCAGCCGAGAGGAATTTGTCGCGATCAATATCTTCGCGAACTTGATCAGCGGTCTTGTTGGTGTGGTCTGCCAGGGTCTCTTCCATCCAGGTACGGATGCGAAGCAGCTCGTCGGCATGAATCTGCAGGTCAGTAGCTGTTCCACGGTCGCCGCCCATCGACGGCTGGTGAATGAGCACGCGGGCGTTTGGCAGTGCCAGACGCTTGCCAGGTGTGCCGGCGGCCAGCAAGACTGCAGCAGCGGAAGCAGCCTGGCCGAGGGCCACGGTCTGGACTTCTGGCCGGATGAACTGCATCGTGTCGTAGATCGCAGTCATCGCGGTGAACGAACCACCGGGTGAATTGATGTACAAAGTGATGTCACGGTCAGAGTCCATCGCTTCCAGGACTAGCAGCTGCGCCATCACATCGTCCGCTGAAGCGTCATCGACCTGGGTCCCCAGGAAGATGATGCGGTCTTCGAATAGACGGGCGTATGGGTCCTGGCGTTTGAAGCCGTACGGTGTACGTTCCTCGAACTGCGGCAGAATGTAGCGGTTAGAAGGCATCGGGGTTGCCGGAGTGCCCTGTGGCATTTCGAAATTCATGAATGTCTCCTGAAGAAAAATCGTTTTCGGTTTCGCGACTGGGCTGCCGACTAGTCTCGATCGAGGCCGCCGCCACCGACCATGGACGCGGTACCGGTAGCGATGTGGTCGAAGAAGCCGTATTCCAGACCTTCTTCAGCGGTAAACCATTTATCCCGGGCGTTGTCTTCCAGGATGCGTTCCAGTGGTTGACCGGTTTGTTCGGCGGTCAACTCAGACATAACCTGCTTCATGTGCATGATCAGCTGTGCCTGGATCCGGATATCAGATTCGGTACCGCCGATACCACCGGATGGCTGGTGCATGAGGATACGTGCGTGCGGGGTGGCGTAACGCTTCCCTGGCGTGCCCGAGGACAGCAGGAACTGTCCCATGGAGGCTGCCAGACCGGTTGCCACGGTGACCACGTCGTTCGGGATGAGCTGCATGGTGTCATAGATCGCCATGCCAGCGGTTACGGAACCGCCCGGTGAGTTGATGTAGAGGAAGATGTCAGCTTCAGGGTCCTCGGCGCTGAGGAGTAGCATCTGGGAGGCAATGGTGTTGGCATTGTCGTCCCGGACCTCTGAGCCAAGCCAGATGATGCGCTCTTTGAGCAAACGGTTGTAGATGTAGTCTTCACGGCTGGCCGGGTCTACCGAAGCCATGCGTGGTGCGTTGGACGATTCAGTCACGACGTCCTACCTTCCTTCACTGGCGTGATTGGGTTTAGAAAATAATTGCTCTTCACTGACATTACTTGGCGAAACAGAACTTGAGCAGGGTTGACTCACTGTTTTCGCTGTTGGCCGCGATATTAAACAGCCAAGGTCCACCCCCTAGTGTAGGAGCGGACCTTCGCGTGTGGTCAGAACTTAGTCGTTCTTTGCATCGTCCGTGTCTGACTCGGAGTCTTCGGTTTCTTCGGTATCCTCAGCAGCTTCTTCTCCACCCTCTGGGTCCAGGAAGAAGGACAGGTCAACTTCATTGCCTTCGGTGTCGACAACTTTAGCTTCTTCAAGCACGGCTGCCAGTGCTTTGCGACGGCGGACTTCGCCCATGATCATGGGGACCTGGCCGGCCTGGTCGAGCATTTGAGCGAACTGGTTTGGATCCATGCCGTACTGTGAAGCTGAGCTCAGGATGTATTCGATCAGCTCGTTTTGTTCGACCTGAACTTCTTCTGCATCAGCAATCGCATCGAGAATGACCTCGTTGACGAACGCTTCACGGAAGTTCTGTTCGACCTCTTCACGGTGTTCCGGCGTATCGTGATCGTCGCCTTCGGTGTGACCCTGCGTGGTGAAGTGCTGTTCGACCTGCTCTTTGAGCATGTTTTCTGGAACAGGAACCTCGACCATCTTCAGCAGCTCTTCCAAGGCTTTTTCGCGGGCTTCAACGCCCTGATTGGTCTTGGCTTCTTCTGCCGCTTGTTCCTTCAGGTCCTCTTTGAGTTCTTCGATCGTGTCGAACTCTGAGGCAAGCTGAGCAAAATCATCGTCTGCTTCTGGCAGTTCACGTTCTTTGACGGCTTGCAGAACAACTTTGACGGTAGCGGTTTCACCGGAGTGCTCTCCACCTGCCAAGGTGCTTTCGAAGATCGCGTCTTCGCCAGCTGAGAGGCCTTCAAGGGCTTCATCGAGGCCTTCGAGCATTGTGCCCGAACCGATTTCGTAGGACAGGTCTTCGGCGTTGTCGACTTCTTCTTCGTCGATGGTGGCAGTCAGTGAGATGGTGACGTTATCGCCATCCTGTGCCGGGCGATCGACATCGACCAAGGTCGCGAAGCGTTCACGAAGATCGTCAAGAACTTTTTGTTCTTGCTCTTCAGTCACGGTCACTGGCTCAACGGTGACTTCCAGACCTTTGTAGTCTGGCAGTTCGATGGTAGGACGCACATCGAATTCGGTGTTGAACCTCAGTGGGGCTTCTTCTTCACCCTCGTTGCCTGGCACAGAAGTCACATCGACTTCTGGTCGGGTCAGGGGTGCGAGATCATTTTCGCGAAGTGCTTCTTGAAAGAATGAGTCAAGATTTTCGTTGACTGCGTTTTCGATGACGAAACCACGGCCGACGCGCTGGTCGATCAAACGTGGTGGAACTTTGCCCTTACGGAAGCCAGGAACCTGAATCTGGTCTGCGAGAATTTTGTAAGTAGCATCGATACGCGGTTTGAGTTCTTCAAATGAGACCTCTACCTCGAGCTTTACCCGTGTAGGGGCGAGGTTTTCAACGGTGGATTGGACCACGTAGGACTCCTGGATTCTAATCGGAATTTCTATGGTTT
>DATBUK010000147.1:0-12056 GCA_036516155.1 Yaniella sp. | reverse complement strand
TTCAGGCAGTGGCACGATCCCGAAAATGCTGCCACTCCCCCACGTTTCAGCGGCCACACCTTCCAAGTCAAGGCTGCCTTTCGCAGTGACGCCGCGCCACGCGGTATACCCCGAATACTGGAGTCCCGCATCAAGTCCCATACGCTGCCGGTTGCGACTGCGCAGCCCATCGGCGGCCAGCACGAGATCGAAGGTTTCGACACCATCGGGCAGTTGGACCCGACCGGAGCCATCACTGCTCACCAGCGCCTGTGTTCCAGTCTGGATGGTGCCCGGCGCTAACAGGTCAAGCAGTGTATTGTGCAGCGTGACTCGGTGGACGGTGTAGAGCTGTCCGACGGTTTGCGGTGGGATTGTGGTGAGCCAGGTGCCGTCGGGGGTGCGCTGGCCGGTGCGCATTTGTGGAAGCGTGTTATCGGCGATAGCTCGGATTTCATCCCCGAGACCCACCGCATCCAGTGCCGCAAAGGCATTGCCGAAGAGTGTTAGCCCTGCACCGTCAGCGTTGGGATTCTCGCGTTGCTCGTAGACCACCACCTCATGACCGGCACGTTGCAGGCTGCATGCTGCAACAAGTCCGGCGATCCCTGCACCGATGACAGCAATATGCAACGTGGTCTCCTTACAGTCCGAGCATGCTACATCAGCAAAGCTACCGTACATCCCAGCAGCATCGCGGGGCCAAAAGCGATCCGGGTAGTTTTGTTGGCTCCGCGGAAGACGACCAAGAAGAGTGCTTGGAAACCACCGAGCAAAAACGCAAACACAAAGCCTGCAATGAGCAGCTCAAGGCCAAGAAATCCTGTGTAGAGGCCAAGACCCGCGGCAAGTTTGACGTCACCCATACCGATCCCAGCGCGGGTGACCACGTGGAGTACGAACATGACCAGCAGATAGCCGACAGATCCCAGGACAGTGGATAGCCAACGGCCGGAGAGCGCGGAATCTTCGGCCGCGGTCAACGTACTTGCTAACAACAGGACGACTGCTCCAGCAAACAGCGCACCGGTCCAACGATTCGGCAACCGATGGTGGCGCACATCAAGAACAAACAAGACGACCGCACAGACTGCGAACCATACTAATGCGGCACCAAGGAAGATGGTTGGTAGCCACGTGAGGGTGTTGGATGCAAGATCCTGGGCAAGCAGTTGAAACACGTCAGTTAGCTTAGCCAACCAACATCGGTCTCGGGGAGCTTCAGGCGATTGCTGTGGATGAGTCCACTGTCAGGCACCGAAGCGCCGGTGCCGGGTCGCGTAGTCGCGCAGCGCACGCAGAAAGTCCACTCGGCGAAATGCTGGCCAGAGGGCTTCGCAGAAATAGAACTCGGAGTAGGCCGATTGCCACATGAGAAAACCCGAGAGGCGTTGTTCCCCAGAGGTTCGGATGACCAGGTCTGGGTCTGGTTGGCCTCGGGTGTAGAGCCGGTCTGAGATCGCGGCGACGTCTAAGGTTTCGATCGCTTGATCGAGGGTATAGCCCGATTCGGAGGCTTCGGTGAGGAACGCTTTGGTGGCCTCGACGATTTCTTCACGGCCGCCATAACCAATGGCCACATTGACGTGGACGCCCTGGTGGTCTTTGGTGGCCGCTGCTGTTTCACGTAGGAGGTCGGCCAGGTCGGGCGGCAGGATATTCAAATCCCCCACGGGGTGGACCTTCAGCTGGGTCCCATCAGCCAACCCGTTACCGAGTTTTCGCAGGGTGTTGGCGATGATGCGGATCAGCGGCTCAAGCTCGGCTTTCTCACGGTTCAGGTTTTCAGTCGATAGCATGTACAGCGTCACGACCGGGATCTTGAATTCAGCGACCCAGTGGAGAAACTCATGAATCTTTTCCGCGCCGACCTGGTGGCCGTACGCGGTGGAGGCACCCGATTGTTTTGCCCACCGACGGTTCCCATCGAGGACAACGCCGATGTGTCCGGGAAGCTGGTGGTTTCTCAGGCTGCGCGCAAGACGACGTTCATAAAACGTATAGACAACGTCAGGAACCCGCAGTGCCCCCAGAGGTGAATTAGCCATGCGCTACAGAGCCCTAGTCGTGCCGACCGGAGTCGGGTTCTTTGGCCTCCAGTGTCGGCATATCCAGGTAGCCGGGGTATTTTTTCCGCAGTACTTCGGTCTGGCTTTGTTCCAGTTCGTCGACTTCCGGGCGCGCACGCTCTTCAGGTTTCAGATGCGGCTGATTGCGCTCGACCAGCATGTCTTCGGCGGTCGTGGAGCGGAGTTTGACGCGGCGGATCTGACGGATCATGATACGGAACACCACGATGGCAACCAGCACGAAAGCAAAGGTCGCTAAAAAGCCGAGAATGCCCGGGGTGACGTCCTCGTCGCGGAGTCCTTCGCGCAGTACTGGGTCTTCAACGCCGGCGATCAGGGCATTGGAAATTATCGTATAGAGCATGGTGGTGTCTTAGTCTACCGGTGTGTCTCGAAGTCCAGCGAATAAATCGCTCTCGGGCAAGGTCGTCTCGACTTTCGAATCGATCAGCACGTAGTCTTCCCAAGGCCAATGCTTGCGAAGCAGCTCGTTTGGCGTAAAGAAAAACATGCCGTGCGAGTCGACCTGCGAGCGGTGTGCGCGCAGGGCGGCGTCTCGATATTCCAGAAACGCGGCCGTGTGGACCTGGGTCGTGACCTCGTGATGGGTCAAGCGCCAGGCGTCCGGATCATCTTCCCCGGCTGCGACCCGGTCATACCACTCGATACGCTTCCCGTAGGGCGATTCGTATCCGCTATCCAAGAGGGCTTGGTGGATGACCCGATATTTTTCGGGGTTGAAAGCACGGTCATAGTACAGTTTCGAAACTTCCCACGGTTCACCGGTGCCGGGGTACGCATCTGGGTCGCCGGCCTTTTTATAGGCTTCCATCGAGATCGCGTGGGTGCGCAGGTGGTCGGGGTGCGGGTAGCCACCAATCTCGTCATAGGTGATGATCACGTGCGGTTTGAATTCTCGGATGAGCCGCACCAGGGGTGCTGAGGCGGTTTCAAGCGGCAGATCGGCAAAGCAGCCTGGTTCCAGGTTTGCCATGGGATCGTCACCTTCGGGGAAGCCGGAGTCACGAAAACC
The DNA here is from genome assembly GCA_036516155.1 of Yaniella sp. GTDB lineage: Bacteria > Actinomycetota > Actinomycetes > Actinomycetales > Micrococcaceae > Yaniella. Next base: position 8,975 of record DATBUK010000147.1, on the reverse strand, counting down.
CAACCACCGGTGTTCGATGTTTAAGATCGCGGCAGCGTCTGCCATTTCTTGGTACCGGACCGCGGTGATATCTCGGTCGACTCGGAACGATTCGCCGTAGGTTGGGTTGATCAGATCCCCTGCGGAGCCATCTGTTGCAGTAGCCACCATCACGCGAGCTCCGGCGTGGACATAGGCGGCCATCAGGGCGGCACCTTTGGAAGCCTCATCATCGGGATGCGCGTGGACGGCCAGCAGTCGCAGACCGGTTGAATCAGGTAGACCTGAATCAGTGGTGGATGGCGACTGTGGTTGGGATGACATGCGGGGCTCCTTGATACTGGGGTGCCGCTGTGGGCGGACACAATTCGGACCGTGGTACCGGCTGTATTAGGCTATTTTGCGATATGGTTTCGAACTCACCTCAGGCACCAGCCTCTGCCGACAATAGTGTAGCGACACGGTATGGTGGCGCCAAAAAGTCTCGTATTTCAAAAAAAACGGGACGCATCATTGCCATTATTGCGCTCTTGGCAGCTATTGCCGTGACCTTTTGGTTCGCTTTTTCTGCCAGCTCAAGTATGCTCACCTCCAAGACGGTCGGCTACCAAATTCATAATGAGTCCGAAGCGTGGGTGGAGTTCGAAGTCACCAAAGAACCTGACAAAACTGTCGGATGCGCTGTGCGTGTCTTGTCAGATACCGCAGCGATCGCCGGCTATAAGACCGTGGTCATTGGCCCGGACGAGAACCCTGATGCACAGGATAAAGACCTGACCAAATACTATGAGACTGATCTGCGAACGGATCAGTTGGGGTCCTCGGGAGAAGTTGAGACCTGCTGGTACATCGAAGAAGCCGAAGCACCGGATATTTCCAACTTCCGCGACTACTAAAGAACTTAACGAGACATATCGCGATTTATACCTTGTCATTGCGCGCGTTTGCAGTGCTATGATAATGCCGGTATCTTGTACACCACTGTCGCCCCGTCTGCACACACGTTTGGTGCCGCGGGGCTTTTCGTTTGATACATGAGGAAGTAAGGAGGCCGGCATGGCCACTACGAACGGCACCCCTTGGTTGACCCAAGCAGCGTATGACCGGTTGAAAGACGAGCTCGATTACCTCTCCGGTCCCTACCGTCAGGAGATCGTGGACCGCATTGAGGCTGCCCGTGAAGAAGGTGACCTGAAAGAAAACGCAGGTTATCACGCTGCACGTGAGGAGCAGGCCAAAAACGAAGGTCGTATCCAGGAACTCAAAGCTCTGCTAGAAAACGCCGAGGTGGGCGAATCAGCCGCCGATGATGGGGTAGTCAAGCCGGGCATGCTGGTGGAGTGCAAGCTTGCCGGTCATGACATGAAGTTCGTGTTGGGTTCGCGCGAAATCGCCGAAGGCACCGACCTGGAAGTGTACTCGATGGCATCCCCACTGGGCGAAGCTATTGAAGGACACCGGGCCGGAGATAAAGTTTCTTACCAGGCTCCAAACGGTAAAGAGATCGAGGTCGAGCTGATCTCGGTCGAGCCCTACAACGGCTAGGACGACTGCATCGATGTCGCAAGGCATCTGCTTTCATGGTGGTTTCTCCGCACCTGAGAAACCACCATTCGCCGTTTAAAACCGGGAATCGCTAAACCGTGCTTGACTGCGCACAAGAAAAGGCATGGTGCTAACCCCAATAGATTATGACACCTAGTCAACGGATTCTTTTTTCATCAGCCCCGTCGTGTCAGTTGAAGGCGCCAACACTCTGACTGACGATGTGCCTCATTTTGCTCATCCCCAGACCGGCGACAACGCCCAGACCATCAAACTGTCGGCCGCCTGACTCATTGAGCAAGCCGGCTTTCACAAAGGCTTTGGTTTCAATGGTGACCCCGGCGTCGTCAACAGTCGAGCGTGCTGCCGTCAAAGCACACACCGGCGTGAGCGAACCGTGGCGATGCCACCATTCACGACCTGATCTGCATCGCTAGCACTGTCCGCAAGGGGTCGGATTCGAAATGGAGTATGAGGCTGGTACCCGAACCCGTTGTGGTTGGGATGTCACTCGGCACCTGAGCACACCGGCATGTTCCGCTTTGGCGCCTCAACCGACACGCATCGCTACAGTCGAGGCGCTGTCACGTGAATTAGTTCGAGACGGGCTCTTTCGTCTTTTGAGCGTGCCGAGCAGTTCGTTTCGGTGGACGGGAGCGGTGCGTCTTAGCCCAGGTCACCAGGACTGCGCCGATAAGCGCGGCTAAGGATGCCAGCAGCCATATGGCCAGCGGTAGCAAGATAGCACCTGCATCGAATGCCCCACCAGCAATCAGCGATCGCAACCCGACGACCACGTGAGTCATGGGCAGCCAACTATGCAGCTGTTGAAAGAACTGTGGAGCTGTTTCAATTGGATACGTCCCGCCTGCAGCAGATAGTTGCAACACAATCAGGACCAGCGCAAAGAAGCGGCCAGGTGCATCGAAGACCGCTATGAGCATCTGATTTAAAAAGAAGAACGTCAGACTTGCGAAGAAACTCAGTGCATACACTCCAGCTGTTTGCGCCATATCAATATTCACGACGAAGCGTACAAAAGTGACCATCAATGCACTTTGAACAAACGCCATGAGAAACGCCGGCGTGATGCTAACTAATACGGCGCGCAGTCGGGAGTGAGCAGCCATAATGCGACGTACGTTTATGGCAGGTTGCATCAGGAAATAACCCATGGCTCCAACCCAGAGTGCGAGTCCCATGAAATATGGGGCGAGACCCCAACCATAGCCGGGGACCTCATGGAGACGCTGTTGGGCTAACGTGACTGGATCTGAAGCAGTGTCGGCCAGATGATCACTTTCTTCCTCGGAATAGCGGGGAACATCGCCTTTACCCTCATCGAGTCCAGTTGCAAGGTCACTGGCCCCTGTGTCGAGCTGACCAAGTCCACTGCGCAAATCATCCGCTCCCGCCGTTGCGTCGCCTGCCCCGGAGGCCAAATCGGTTGAACCATCGTTCAGTGCGGTAGCGCCTTCGCTAAGCGACTCAAGTCCGGTGCTGAGCTCACTGGAAGCGTCTGCCGCTGTGCTGATCGCATCAGAAAGCTCTTGTGCAGCATCTACGAGATCGCCGGTGGACGTCGTAAGGCGGTTGGCTGCTTCGTGCATCAACTCACTACCCTCAGTACCCCGACCTGCTCCGGCATGCACACGATCTAAGACGTCCTGCAGCTGTGCAATGTTTGTTGATAAACCGGTCAGGCCAGTGGCGGGGCCGTCTGTCGTCTCGACGCCAACCAAGTCGGCTAGGTCCTGGCGTAGTGTGTTGGCCTGTGTCTGTGCCTCACCGTGAGAGTTTTTTACTGCCTGTGCGTCGTCCATCATTTCTTGCACAGCAGCCTGACGTTGCGTATCAGATAGGTCATCCCAGCTATCTAATAGGTCCTGTCCATTAGCAGAGATATCATCAGTGTATTGTGATCCGGCGGCGAGTAGATCTTCAATATTTTCGGAGGCTGATTCCGCCCCCTGGGTGTTATCTAAAGCGCTTTGTGCGTCAGTCGCCAGAGTGTCGACCCTTGCCGAAGCGTCTTCAATATCGTCAGCGATGGTTTGGACACGGTCGGCGAACTGCTGAGCCTTGTTATCAATATCTTCAGCCGTATCAGGCAGGTCTTGAGTTTTAGCATCGAGGGTGGCTAGACCCGAAGCTAACTCACGGGACCCAGAAGCGGCTTCATCAGTGCCAGCCGCGAGATCAGCAGCACCACTTGACAGCGTATTGGCTCCACTGGTGAGCTCATCAAGACCCACGACCAGATCACCTGCACCAGCACGAGCGCTGGAAGTGCCGTCGGAAAGCTCATGGGCGCCATCAGCAGCTTCATCAAGTGCTTCCCCAATCTCGGTAAAGCCTACCGTCATCTGCGCTACAAACTCTTCGCCGACTTGCTTTGACACAGACGTTCGAACCGCTTCGCCCACGGTGGCAGCGATGTTGCCGGCGATGATATTCGAAGCATCATCGGTGATAATTGTCAGCTGAGATTGGACTGCAGCCGAAGGGTCATCGCCCCCAAGGGATACCGCGCTTGACGAGAAGCTTTCGGGAATCTCTAAAATTGCTCGAACTTCGTCGTTTTCTAAAGCATCATAAGCGTCGTCTTCGTCCATAGTTGTCCAACGGAAGCTTTCATCAGAATCCAGCAACGTCTCGGTGAGATCATCGCCCAGCTGAAGCTGTTCACCCTCACTGGTCGTGGCAGGCTCGTCTTTATTTACGATGGCAGCGGACATGACATCTAAAGAACCGGTGGGGTCTTTGACCGACCAGACCAACAGGCTGGCATAGATCAGCGGAATGACAGCCAGCGCCGTCAGGATAATCGTCAACTGAACCTTGGGGTGGAGACGGGACATAAAACGAACTCCCAAGCAGAACTTCGCACGCTACTTTGACACATGTAAATCTTACAGGTGTAAACGTATCCTGCTATGCTAGATCTTGTCAACCTGACAGCACGTTTATCGATGAGGATTGGTGTAACAGCATGGTGACAGTGACCTCTGAGCTCGAAAGTGTGGATGGTTCGGTTAATCCGCGAGCTGAGCGCTCGAAAACAGCTCTGATTGTTGCCGTGACCGAAGCTCTGGATAAAGGGCAGCCGGGGGAAACCTTTAGTGTTGCCGAAATTTCACGAGCAGCAGGAGTGAGTCGACCAACCCTGTATCAACACTTTGGGGACCTGCCAAACCTGATGCGCGCAGCGGCACTGGTGCGACTAAAGTCACTATTTAATACGGTTCCACCACTGCAGCCGTACCACAGGGTGCCGTGGGTGACGGCCGCCGCTACAGCGCTGCAAGCTTTACTTCAAGAGCTGGAGCATCGCCGAGCCTTTTACTTAGCGATCTTAGACTCGACCGCAGGGCGAGATGTACGAGAAGACGTCATCGAGTTTTTAGCTTCGAGGATCATTAACCTACCCACGCTTGGCTCTGTCATCAAGAAAGCTGAGTCCACTGCTGAAGGGCTACGCGAACACGCCATGTTTTTAGGGGCCGGTGCACTCTGGCGAACAGAGCGTTGGCTCCGAGATAACGATCCAGAGCCTGCCTCCCAGCTGGCCGACCGCTTGAGCCACATTCTGGCAACCGCCGGTGGAATGCAAGACGCTTAAGAGCCGGCCAACAATGAAAGCTGTGCACTTATAGCGCTTGCGACCGCGCGGACGAGAGCAACCAAGATCCTGTGTTTCGCCAAGCTAAAACACAACGTGTCCAAAGCTTTGTAGAGTAGAACAAGTTTGTGTGCATGACGAAGGGTACCGGGGCGATGCCTGGTGAATAGATCACCCTCCAACCTCAGGGTGCGCCAGTCGCGCTCCTTAATGGATTAGCCATTCTCGAGCCTTTTTGAACCCCGTGGACTTCGGTCAGCTAGCGCCATACGGACAGACCGTGTTCGAATGCTGGTTTGCAACGCCGTGGGCAGAGAAATGTCATGGTTTCCTGCGATTTCGAGATGGGCATTCGGTCGAACTTCATAGCCCACAACATACTGGAGGCCACTGCCGGATCTTCGGAGAACTGAGTACCTAGTCGTTCCAGGCTCTTCCCAGCATGCGTGTCACCTGCAGGACCGCCTTGATCGTTTGGTCCGCGAAGCTAGCGATAGGGCACTGTAACGGCGAGTTTTGGTGCTAGCCTGGTGGTGTGTTAAACATCGAAAAATTTCTGCTGCTCACCGTTCCGTACCGCTCACGACTCCACGAGGTGAACTCGCTGTTCGTCACTGCACGGACCGCGCTGACGCTACTCGAGTTTCAACGCACCTCGACCATATCCTTAGTCCCGGCTGATGCCACCAAGACCTGGGACATGACCAACCCACGCATTGAGGTCAATGAGTATCGAACCCCCGATGCCGTGGGCCTCAACGAGGCTTTCAAACACCTCGGTAAATTCCACAACAAACAGGTCTCCGCCGCACTTGGTAATAAGAAGCTGGATCCAATCAAGGGACTTGAGGCTGAGTTCGCTCGCCAGGGTATTTTGTCGGGTGGACCCAAGGACTATCGGCTAGTCGCCACCGACGTACTCTCCGAGCTTCAACATGACCTCGGGATGGCCCTGCGTGGCCAGCGGCCAGTTTCGCAACAGGACCGGATCCTGTTGGAGGTCATCGAAGCGATCAATGCCAGCAAGCTGTTGTTTGGTTCTCAGCAGCCCGAGTGGACCATGAGCGAATTCAGCGAGCACGTCCACGAAAACCCATCGGGTGATCCGGTCGTGGCCGAGTTGGTTAAAGCCACCTCGTCGATGACCGCGCTGATGGAGAAGTCGAAAATGCCGGCCCTGTCGGAGCCGCCAGCAGCTGCCTAGTGCTGGATGGTCGCCTCATAGCCTGCTTCGCGGAGGCTTTGTAGGACCTGGTCCGAGTGGTCGCGGCCGCGGGTCTCCATGTCGATGGTGATGTGGACGCCACCCATGGTCAAGCCAGCGCCGACCCGGGAGTGGTCCACGCGGGTCACGTTCGCGTCATTCTCGGCGATGATGCGCGAAATCGTCTGCAATTCGCCCGGGCGGTCACGCAGTGCGATCTTGACGGTCAAGAAGCGTCCCGCCGAGGACAGCCCGACCTGAATCACTTTCAGCATGAGCATCGGGTCGATATTTCCGCCCGACAGTAGCGCAACGGTGGACTCGGATGTGATTCCGGCTTCTTGAAGTTTTCCGGTCATCAATGCCGCCACTGGTGCTGCACCCGCGGGTTCGACCACCATCTTGGAGCGCTCTAGCAAGAACACGATGGCTGCGGCGATCTCATCATCGGTCACCGTGACGACTTCATCGCATAGTTCATTGATTATCGCGAATGGGACATCTCCTGGACGAGCCACTGCAATCCCGTCAGCAATGGTGGCGGCATTGTCTAATACCACGGGTTTGCCGGCAACCAGCGATGGTGGGTAGGCCGCGGCTTTCTCAGCTTGGACACCGATCACATTGATGTGTCGGCCCTGTCGGCGAGCATGCTCTTTAATCGCGATGGCGCTTCCGGCCAGCAGTCCCCCACCGCCAATACTCATGACCACTGTGTCGACATCTGGTTGTTGCTCTAAGATCTCCAACCCAACGGTCCCCTGGCCTGCCACGATGTGCGGGTTATCGAACGGGTGAACGAACGTGGCCCCAGTTTCCTGTGCATAGCGTGCGGCCAACTCCAGCGCTTCGTCGACGTTATTGCCGGCCAGCACCACGGTGGCGCCGTGATCTCGGGTGGCTTGGACTTTTGGTAGGGCGGCACCCAGCGGCATGTAGATGCGAGCTTCAATCCCGAGTTTGGACGCAGCCAGTGCGACACCTTGCGCGTGGTTGCCAGCTGATGCGGCCACCACGCCTTTGGCGCGTTGATCTTCAGTCAACGAGGCCATGTGCACGTAGGCGCCACGGACTTTGAAGGATCCAGCCCGCTGGAGGTTTTCGCATTTTAGGTGCACCGTGGAACCGGTAATTCGTCCCAGCGCACGCGAGTGGTCCATCGCCGTTTCGCTAATCACGCCCTTGAGCGTGTCGCGGGCTGCTTCGACATCTTCATATCGGACGACTGGTGAGCCGGTTTCAATGGTTTTCAACGGGGTTACTCCTGGGCATCGGATGTGTTCTGTGGTCTATGTGCTGGGTGTTCTGGCGGGGTCTCGGGTTCAAGCTCGGGAGGTTCCTGTTCCGGTGCGGGGTCTGGGTCATCCAGCCACGGTTTTCGCGATAGATACTTCACGAATTCGTTGATGAATGCCATGATCGGCACCGCAAAGACCGCACCCACTAAGCCAAGGGTGGCTACACCGGCTGAGACGGCTAAGAAGACGGCCAACGGGTGGAGGTTGACGGCAGCCCCCATCACCAGCGGCTGTAAGACGTTGGATTCGACCTGCTGGACGAGCAGCACCACGAGCAGCATCAGCAGCGCGTTGATCCAGCCGTTCGCCACCAGTGCCAGCAGCACGGCAACCGCACCGGTGAGCACTGCACCAACAATTGGGATGAATGAACCCAGGAAGACTAACACGCCAAGCGGCATGGCGAGTGGGACACCTAGTATCCATGCACCAACTCCGATGCCGACGGCATCGACGAAGGCAACAAAGATCTGAACCCGAACATAGGATCCGAGCGCGCCCCAACCGGCGTATCCGGCGCCATCAACTGCCCGACGATGGTTCCCAGGTACGAAGTTCAGGAGGAAGTTCCAAATCTTCGGGCCGTCTTTGAGGAAGAAGATCAGGGCGAACAGCGCCATGACGATGCCGGCACCAATGTTGGTGGCGGTAGAGCCGAAGCCAAGTGCACCGGATAAGATCGCACCCGAGTTTTCTTGCAGCGCGGTGGTCAGGTCTCCCAGAAGCTGTTGGTAGTCCAACCGCTCAAAGGACAGTCCCCAGGACTCAATCGTGGCGATGAAGTCGCGAATTCCAGCCGAGACTGAGGCCTGCATTGTGGCAAAGCCTGCGGCTAATTGTTGACCTGCCAAAGTCAGTAGGGCCACCACCACGAGCACTAAGACGGCGGTAAGCGTCAAGGAGGACAGCACTGGCGGGAACTTCAGCTTCAGCAAGAGCCGGTGTGCCGGTTGTAGCAGTGTTGCCAGGAGTGCTGCGATCAGCAGTGGAATGATTAGTAATGAGACGTGAGAAAGCAGCCAGACGGCTACGGCTGACATGGTGATGATCAGTAGCACACGCCACGACCAGGCAGCAGCGACGACTATTCCATATGGGATGTCTGCCGCGAGCTTTTCTTGCACGCGTGATACCAGCGAGGTTGTGGGCTCCCGCGCGCCGTCAGTGTCGGCCGACGACATTGATGGGGTCGTCACATGGTCTCCTTCTCACGTACTGGTTCTCTAGCGTAGTCCGTGACGGTGCCAAAATTCGTTATATTCCTTCAAAATACAATGCTGGCCGGACCATCGGGTCCGGCCAGCATTGGGAAGGTCTAGGTGAGATG
>DATBUK010000146.1:0-10432 GCA_036516155.1 Yaniella sp. | reverse complement strand
CGAAGGCGCACCCGTGTGGATTGATGGAAAGTACTACCGGGTAGCCGGCAGGATCGCGATGGACCAGTTCGTCGTTGACCTGAAGACCGACCGAGACGATGAACTCACCGCCCCGGTTGGAACCGAAGTCGAACTCTTTGGCCCCAAATCCGGGCTCACCTCCGATGCCTGGGCACATGCCGCTGGCACCATCAACTATGAACTGGTGACCCGCATCGGCTGCCGGGTCCCACGCATCCACAAACCTTGGATCTAATGATGCACCACGAGCTCACCGATCTCACCGCAACCCACCATCTGGCAACCCGAGTTGCCGCACAACTGCGCGCCGGAGACGTCATCATCCTCACCGGGGATCTAGGGGCAGGTAAGACCACCTTCACCCAGGGTCTGGCCACCGCACTTGGCATCACCGCGGTCATCACCTCTCCGACGTTTGTGCTGGCCCGCCATCACAACCACCCGTCCGACGGGCTGAATCTGGTGCACGTCGACGCCTACCGCATCACCACCGCAGACGAACTCACCAGTCTCGATTTGGAAACGTGGCTGTCCGACTCGGTCGTCGTCATCGAATGGGGCCGGGGCCTTGCAGAAGACCTCACCGACTCCTACTTAGATATCGAACTGATTCGTCCCGGTGCCACGACCGACGAACTCATCACCGACTTCTCCGACGAGGACGTCGACGAGCCACGCACCGCGATCATCACCGGTCACGGACCCCGCTGGGAAGGAACCGACCTCACATGAGCACCTACTTGGCGCTGGACACCTCAGCCACCGCATCGGCAGCCGTCCACCGCGAGGGCGAAACCATCGCCCACCGGGCGACCGACTCGCACCGCAACCACTCCGAAGTCCTCGCCGGGTTCATCACCGAAGTCCTCACCGACACCGGGCTGGATCCTACACACCCGACAGGACTCGACGCGATTTTTGCCGGTGTCGGCCCGGGGCCGTTTACCGGGTTGCGTGCCGGCATCATTACCGCACAAACCCTAGCCCATACCTGGAACATCCCCGTCTATGGGGTGCTCAGCCACGATGGACTTGCCCACCGAGTCGCCGCGGACGCTTTCCGGATCGGTGCCGAAGAATTCATCGTCGCCACCGATGCCCGGCGCAAAGAAGTGTACTGGGCGCACTACGACAACATCGGCGGCCAGCCCCACCGTGCCCACGGGCCATTTGTCACCGCGCCCCAAGACGTCACCGAGCTACCCGTCTACGGTGCTGGCGCAGGACTGTATCCAGAGCACCTCCACGGCATGACCGGCTACACCGATGCCGTCCCAGACGCCGCCGACCTCGCCGCCTACGGCGCGCTCGCCCTGCGACGCGGCCAGGGACTGCTGCCCGTCGAGCCCCAGTACCTACGCGGCCACGACGCCCAGATCCCCAAAGACCTACGCTGATGCATCTTCCTGAGCCACTCGAACTGCCCACCGGATATGACCAACGCCCATGGACCGCCGATGACCTTGAACCCCTCACCGCCCTCGATGCGCTGGTCTTTGGCCCAGACGCCTGGTCCTATGAGCTCTTTGCCGACGAATACGACGCCTCCACCGCGCCGGAACCGAACCGGTTCTACCAGGTCATTACCCACCATGACAGAATCGTTGGCTTCGCGGGCTTGCTGTATGGCCCGCCCTTTGCCGATATCACGACCATCGGCATCCATCCTGACCACACCGGCAAGAAACTCGGTGCTGCGTTGTTGGTCTGGTTGATCCGTACCGCATACGAGCTCGGAGCCGAGGACGTATTACTGGAAGTCCGCGCTGACAACACCGCGGCCCAACGGCTTTATGCCCACAACGGATTCACGCACATCCACACGCGCCGCCGGTATTATCCTGGCGGAGTAGACGCTTGGGTTATGCGTAAACGACTGCGCGACGCCGGCCCATCCACAGCTGTAGCGCTGTCGAGTAAGGAGTAACATGACGGCCCCCATCGTGGTAGGCATTGAAACCTCGTGCGACGAAACCGGTATCGGCATCGTGGCCGGCACCAAACTGTTAGCCCATCAGGTCGCCTCATCCATGGACGAACACGTCGCCTTCGGAGGAGTCATCCCAGAAATCGCAGCTCGGGCGCACGTCACCGAGTTCCTCCCCGTACTCGACGCGGCACTTGCCGAAGCCGATCTGGAGCTCAGTGATATCGACGCGATCGCCGTAACCGCCGGCCCCGGACTCGCCGGGGCCCTGATGGTCGGGGTGGCCGGCGCGAAAGCGCTCGCCGTCGCCACCGGCAAACCCCTATACGGGATCAACCATCTGATCGCCCACATCGGGGTGGGCTACCTCGACGAGGTCGGAACCAACCTGACAGACAGCACCCAGCTAGGCGCCCTGTTGGTTTCAGGTGGTCACACCGAAATGCTGAAAATCAATTCACTGACTTCTGACGTCAAATTGTTAGGCAGTACCATCGACGACGCCGCCGGTGAGGCCTACGATAAGGTCGCCCGACTCATTGGCGCCGGATATCCAGGGGGGCCAGTGATCGACAAGATGGCCAAAACCGGAGATCCCGAGGCCTTCCGCTTCCCCCGGGGGCTCAGCGCACCAAAGAACATGGGCACCCCCGAGACCCCGGGCAAAGACCGCTACAACTGGTCGTTTTCTGGACTCAAGACGGCAGTGTCCCGAGCCGTAGAACAATACCATTTGCGTGATCTGCCGGTCCCGGACAATGACATCGCGGCGTCATTCCAAGAAGCCGTGGCCGATGTCATCACGAACAAAGCTGTCCTCGCCGGACAAGAACATGGTATCGACCACATCCTGCTGGGTGGGGGAGTCGCCGCGAACTCGAGACTGCGTGAACTCCTCACCGAACGCACTCAAGCCGCCGGGATCGGCCTGACCATTCCGCCGTTGCGACTCTGTACCGATAACGGGGCCATGGTGGCCGCGCTAGGCGCGCAACTGGTCTCTGACGGGATCGCACCGTCGGACCTCAACTTTTCGGCTGATCCAACCCAGCACGTCAGCCTCGTGAGTGTTTGATCTCAATTCCATCCTGACGAGGGTCAAAGATTGCGGTAGCCTATTTTAAACTGATAGACCTCATACACATACCTGTCAACGGCGTGCGAGACCACGCCACGATGAAAGGTCGCTCGCATGTCGCCCACAACAGTCGCGTTGGCCATTCTCCTGTTAGGTGTCCTGGCACTGATTGGTATCGCAGTGCGCGCCTACAGCAGAACTTCACAAAAGCTCTTTCTCCCGGTGTCGTTGATCGCTGGATTCATCGCACTGATCGCAGGCCCGCAAGTTTTGGGTCGCATCGGAGGCTGGCTCGGCTGGGACGGTCTGACAGAGGGCGGCCTCTTCGGCGCGGATGTGCTTGCCGTGTGGTCTGAACTGCCGGGACTGCTGATCAGCGTGGTGTTTGCTGCCTTGTTTCTCGGCAGCCCGATCCCATCGCTGAAGCGGGCTGTCAAATTGCTCGGACCGCAATTATCGCTCGGCTTCACATTTGCATCCGGACAATATGTCATTGGCATTTTGATTGCGGTGCTGATCCTCGTCCCGCTTTTCAACGTGACCCCGATGTTTGGTGCGCTCATCGAAATCGGTTTTGAAGGCGGTCACGGTACGGCTGCCGGCATGGCCCCGGTGATGGCCGAAATGGGCTGGGAAGACGGTGGCGACCTTGCCCTTGCTATGGCTACGGTCGGGATTCTGTCGGGTGTGATCATTGGTGTGATTGCCGTGAACTGGGCGGCACGTCGCGGCCACTCGCAGACCCTCGACGTGAAAGCTAATGAAGATCCAGAAATTGCCCGTGGCTTCTACCGTCGAGAGCAGCCGTCTGGTGGACTCCAAACGGTACGCTCCGAATCCCTCGATAGTCTGACCTTACACATTGGTATCATTGCGGTCGCGATCTTGATCGGACAGGGTATCCTTTCGGCTCTGCAATGGATCGAACAGTTGTTATGGGCCGACGCCATTGAGATTTTTGCCTACGTGCCGCTCTTTCCGTTGGCCATGTTGGGTGGGGTGATCATCCAGATGTTCGCGGATCGCACCGGCCTGTCGATCTTCATCAACCGTGGCACGATGGAACGTGTACAAGGGCTCGCCTTGGATACTCTCATTATTGCTGCGATGGCGACCCTGTCCCTCGATGCGATCGCTGATAATATCGCCCCATTTGCGATTCTTGCCGTGGCCGGGGTGCTCTGGAACTGCTTCGTACTATTCTACTTAGCTCCGCGCTTCATCCAGAGCTACTGGTTCGAACGTGGTATTGCCGATTTTGGTCAGTCAATGGGCGTGACCGCAACCGGCCTGCTGTTGCTCCGCATGGCGGACCCAAACCAGAAGAGTCCTGCGTACGAAGCGTTCGGCTATAAGCAGCTGGTATTTGAGCCGTTCTTCGGTGGTGGACTTATCACAGCGGCCTCCATCCCACTGATCGTACAACTTGGTCCCTATCCGCTGTTGATCATCATGGCGGTGGTGCTCATCGCATCGCTACTTAGCGGACTCTTCTACTTCGGGAAACGCGATACCTTCGTAGTCAAAGGACTCCAGTAATCGCCTAGTTAGCTCCAGTTCTGAATGGACTGGCCGGTCTCAGCAGCTGAATCCAGCACGAGGCCGGCCAGTTTTTCTCGGGCAACGGGTTGCCCAAACTCCGACTGCGTCTCGGCCCGCTGACGAGCAGCAGAAGTATCGGAACGAATCATATCTTCGACCCAACCCAGCTCTCGTACACAATTGAGTTTCTCCGCAATAGGCTCCAACCGGTTCAGCACCAGCTCAAGGTGTTCAGTCACTGGCATCTGAGCGCCAGCCGAATCGATAATAACCTCAGCCTCAAGCCCATACCGGGCGGCGCGCCATTTGTTCTCTTGAACAAACCACGGAGGGAGAATAGCAATATCGGTGACGGCATCAGCGTCGCCCCCGACCACTTCGTGCACCAGACACTGCGTGAGTGCAGCGGTAGCGCCGACCTGTTCTAGCGTTGCCAGCCCGTCGCACACGCGCTGTTCCACGGTTCCGAATCGTGGAACCGCACGGACATCCCACCGCACCTCCGTCACATCATCAGCGATACCCACGTTGATGAGGTCACCAACGACACGCTCATAGTCTGACCAGTCATGGAATTGGAACGGTAGACCGGTGCTTGGCAGCTGTTGAAACAATAGAGTGCGCTGCGAGGCGTACCCGGTGTCATAGCCTCCCCAGAATGGGCTCGAAGCACTCAGGGCCAACAAATGCGGGTAGTACTGGATCAGATAGTTCACCGCAGGCATCGCTTTGGCGACATGATCTAGTCCAATATGGGTATGTACCCCATAGATCAGCATTTGATAAGCCCAGTACTGCGTCTTGTTCAAAAGTTTTTGATACCGGTCACCAGTAGAAATGCGCTCGTCTAAACCGATCGCAAATGGATGGGTTCCCTGTGAAAAGAGCGCCAAATTCTCTGAACCGATGACTTCCAGCACGTGACGGCCAGCGGCCGCAAGCTGGCTGAGACCCTCATCCACGGTGTCGCAAACACCGGTCACCAACTCCAGCGTGTTCTGCATGAACTCGCCAACGATCGTATATGGTTCTTCCGAGAGGTTGAGTTTTGCCAAGATATCATCACCGACGTTGCGTAATTGACCCGTGGCGGCATCAACGAGTCCCAGTTCCCATTCGATTCCGATACTGGACTGAGCAGACTGTGCAAACTTTAAACGCACCTTGAGGCCCTCTCTTCAGACATCATCTTTATCGTACCGGCCCTACGGTCTTCGGCGTACTGGCTTAGCCTCTGAGTCTTCCCGGGATTCGCCGAGGAAATGGTGAGAATCTTTAACCTCGACGGGGCACGACAAAACTCCGCTAGCAATGAAATGCTGCGCCCCATGAGAGTGCACCTGAAGCATGCGCAACTCTATGTGACGTAATGCAGCTCACTAAGACCTCCAAGAGAACACGTTTATTTCACACAATTCGCGGCTTAAACGCCGAGATTTCGGGGCACCGGCGGAGGGTGTGATCTAAATAACGTCAGTTCACCTTGCGCTAATTCATGAAGGGTCACTAAACTGAGGCGAAGTTAGCTTAGGCTGACCTAAGTGCCTAACAGTGCTAACGTGTTATCTTACTCTGTCATTTTTGGAGACTGAACGTGAAACTAACTGGACTGACACGCACCCGCGTTGCTGCCTTCCTTGCCGCTGGTGCGCTAGGACTCAGCGCTTGCGGTACTTCCGACGCCGGCTCTTCCGAGGAAGCCAACGGCAACGCCGAGGATTCATCAACCGTTGAGGTGACCGATATGGCAGGAACCGACCACAGTGTTCCTGCAGATCCTTCCTCAGTGGTGGCCACTGATAACCGGACGTTCCGGACTCTTGCGCAGTGGGATGTTGACCTGGCTGCTGCACCGGTCGACCTCATGTCGGCCGACATGGAAGTCCTGGAAAAATATACGCAGAATGAAGAACTCCTCAACATCGGCAACCACCGTGAACCCGACATGGAAATGGTGATTGCTGCCGAACCAGATCTGGTGATCAACGGGCAGCGGTTCAGTCAGCACGAAGAAGCCATCACCGAAGCTGTCGGGGATGATGTCCCAATCGTCAATACCGACATCGATACCGAGTCGGGCGCGATTGATGAAGAATTCCGTAATCAAATCACGTTGCTCGGTGAAGTCTTCGGACATGAAGACGACGCCGATGCCCTCATCGCCGACTTCGATGAAGCGCTTGAGCGTGCACAAGAGGCCTATGACCCAGAGGTTGAGGTAGCCGGTCTGATTACGTCCGGTGGGGACATCAACTACTCAGCTCCCACCACAGGGCGTGCCATTGGGCCGCTCTATGACATCCTAGAACTGACGCCTGCACTGGAAGACGACGGCTCAAATGTCGACACAGGGGATGATATTTCTGTTGAAGCTATTGCTGCCGCCAACCCCGAGTTCCTGATCGTGATGGACCGCGATGCCGCCGTTGGAGATGGCACCTCAGCGGGCGCAAAAGAGCTCATCGAGGAATCCGAGGCCTTAAAGAACGTGCCGGCGGTTGAAAACGATAATATCTACTACATGCCAGCAGACTTCTACGTCGCTGAGGACATCCAGAACTACACGGTCGTCCTCAACGAACTGGCTGATATGTGGTCCGAGTAAATTAAAGGCTTTGCGTGACAAAACTTTCCCAACCCCACTCCGGTGGGCTCGCGAGCTTAGCGCAGCCTCCGAAAAATCCCGGACTGTGGTCACGCACATGGCCGCTGCTGATCGGGCTGATGGTCACCCTCAGCCTGGTCGTAGCTTCATTATTTATCGGGGTCTATGACCTGAACTCCGAGGGCGGACGCGAGATGTTCTTCATTACTCGCGTCCCCCGCACACTTGCCCTCATCCTTTCCGGCGCATCGATGGCGGTGGTCGGATTAGTCATGCAGCTGATGACCCAAAACCGGTTCGTCGAACCCTCGACCACCGGCACCATCGAATGGGCCGGGCTCGGCCTGATTCTCACGTATGTCTTTGTTCCGCAGCCTTCGCTCACGCTCCGGATGATCGTAGCGATCGTCTTCGCGATGATCGGTACGCTCATCTTCTTTGCTTTCTTGCAACGGGTTGCGCTGAAGTCCTCGCTCGTGGTGCCCATCGTCGGTCTCATGCTCGGAGCAGTCGTCGGAGCCGTCTCAACATTTGTGGCCCTCCAGACCGATATGCTGCAAAACCTCGGGATCTGGTTTGCCGGATCCTTCACCGGGGTCACTCGCGGCCGTTACGAATTGCTATGGATCGTCGCAGCCACTACGATCCTGGTGTACTTTATTGCTGACCGTTTCACGGTCGCTGGTCTGGGCCAAGAGATCGCCACTTCGGTCGGGTTGAACTACCGGGCCGTGATGATCATTGGGATCTCGATCGTTGCGGTCACGACCGGTGTGGTTTCGGTCGTGGTGGGGTCACTACCGTTCCTCGGATTGGTGGTACCTAATATCGTCTCGATGTTTCGAGGCGATAACCTCAGATCTAACCTGCCCTGGGTTGTGATGGTTGGCATCGTGGTGATCACCCTGACCGATATCATCGGCCGGACGATCATCATGCCGTTTGAGATCCCCGTGTCGATGATTCTGGGCGTGCTCGGTGCAACCGTCTTTGTATACCTCATCGTACGGAAGGGGCGCCGTGGCTAATTCGACCGCAGTCCAGTCGCGTGTCACTTCCACGTTTGTCGATGCGACGCATCGACGGCGTTGGCTCATCTCGTTAATCGTCCTGATCGTGGCAGCCATTGCTCTCACCATCGGAACGATCGTCTATGGCAACCCGATGCCGTTTGGATCCGATGGCTTCTGGCGCATCGCAGAATCGCGTGTCACCTCGGTGATCGTGATCGCCGTGGTCGCCCTGTGCCACTCCTTTGCCACCGTCGCTTTCCACACGGTCACATCAAACCGGATCGTGACCCCATCGATCCTGGGCTTTGAAGCCCTCTACGGGCTCATCAACACTGCAGCGGTGTTTATCTTCGGGGCGGCCGGAGCCGCACTCACTCGCGGCATCGTGTCGTATTTCTTCCAGGTCGCTGCCATGGTGGCTTTTGCGACCTTGCTGTATTCGTGGCTGCTTGGCTCGAAATTCACCAACGTCCACACGATGCTGCTGGTCGGAGTCGTCATGGGTGCCGGCTTGGCCTCGTTGACGACCTTCATGCAGCGCATGCTCGACCCCAACGAATTCGATATCCTGACCGCACGGTTGATGGGGAACATTTCCAACGCCAGCACCGAATATCTGCCTTATGCGGTTTCCATCGTGTTGATCGTCGGGACGTGGTTGTGGCTGCGCTCCCGACGACTGGATACCCTCTCACTGGGCTCTGCGGTTGCGACAAATCTTGGCTTGAACCACCGCGCCGAACTGATCAAAGTCCTCGTCGCCGTTTCCATCCTGATGGCTATGACTACCTCACTGGTCGGGCCCATGACTTTCCTCGGCTTCCTCGTGGCAACCATGGCTTATTCGATCGCAGACACCTACAGCCACCGAGCAGTCTTCCCAATTTCCTTTTTGCTGGGATATGTCCTGCTCACGGGCGCATATTTTGTCTTGCGGCATATTTTTTACGCCCAGGGTGCGGTTACTATCATTGTCGAGCTGATTGGTGGACTAGTATTTCTCATTGTCATCATGCGGAAGGGACGGCTATGATAACCCTCGAAAATGTCACGAAAACGTACTCGGGTGAAACCACCATCGGTCCCATTAACGTTGAAATTCCCTCGGGTGGTATCACCTCACTGGTGGGCCCCAATGGCGCTGGTAAATCGACTGTTCTGACCATGATGGGACGCCTGCTCCACCCCGACTCCGGATCCATTACCGTCGGTGGGCTCGACGTCGCAACCGCCAAATCCAATGATGTCGCCAAAAAACTGGCCATTTTGCGTCAAGAAAACCACTTCGTGACCCGACTGACCGTGCGTCAGTTGATCGGTTTCGGGCGTTACCCGCACTCCAAAGGCCGACTGACCGTCGAAGACGAACGTCATATCAACGAGGCGCTGGAGTTTTTGAATCTTACCGCACTGCAGGACCGCTACCTTGATGAGCTTTCAGGTGGTCAGCGGCAACGGGCCTACGTTGCGATGGTACTGGCACAAGACACCGAATACGTGTTTCTCGACGAACCGCTGAACAACCTCGACATGAGTCACTCGGTGCAGATGATGCGGCAACTACGCTCGGCAGCCGATGACCTGGGCCGCACAGTGATTGTGGTGATGCACGACATTAACTTCGCCTCCCGGTACTCGGATAATATTCTGGCGATGAACGACGGTCAGGTCACCCACTTCGACACGTGTGCAGACACCATGAAGTCTTCGGTGCTCAGCGAAATCTTCGGCACCTCAGTACGCATCATTGACGACGTCGACGGCCCATTGGCCGTATACTTCTAAGCTCACCGGCGTGAGCAACACATTCCCGTAGACCGCCCAAGGAGGCAGGCGTGCCCGTGCAAGACCAGCAAATGACCTTCCACGGCCTAACGATCCGCTATAACAGTCAGGTACTGGAACCAAGAAGCTGGACCGAAGCACAATCTGCTTGGGCTGCTGAACTGCTCCAAGAGACGCCACCGGGTCCGATCCTAGAGCTGTGCGCCGGGGCCGGGCATATTGGGCTGAGCGCTATCAAAGACTTCGCGCGGAATCTGGTGATGGTCGATGTGAGTCCACAGGCTCAACAGTTCGCACAACTCAACGCGGCGGCCAACGGCCTGGCCTCACAAGTTGAATTTCGGCTGGCTCGAATCGAAGAGGCGCTCGCGGATCACGAACGTTTTGGGTTGATCATCGCCGATCCGCCCTGGGTGCCCTCTGCGGCGACTTCCAAATTCCCGGCCGATCCGCTGACCGCT
>DATBUK010000145.1:0-12215 GCA_036516155.1 Yaniella sp. | reverse complement strand
ACTGGTCATCATCGGCGTCGTGGGTGGCGTGTCGATGATTTCGGTTGCGCTCGGTCTCGATAAAGGCATTAAACGCTTATCGAACTTCAATATTTGGATGGCCGTGGCCCTGTTGGCCTTCATCCTCGTCGCCGGTTCGACGTTGACAGTCATCCGCGGCACGATCGAGTCGCTTGGCAGCTATCTGATGCACCTTCCCGAACTGGCTTTCTGGAACGATACGTTTGCTGATACCGGGTGGCAATCCTCGTGGACGGTGTTCTACTGGGCTTGGACGATCAGCTGGTCACCATACGTTGGGATCTTTATTGCCCGGATCTCAAAGGGTCGCACAATCCGGCAGTTCGTGTCAGGAGTCTTAGCTGTGCCGGCCGGTTTCTCGGTCATCTGGTTTGGGATCTTTGGCCACTCGGCTTTCGATATCGAACTCAACGGTGAAGGTGGCCTGGTAGAAACCGTCGTCGAACAAGAAGACGTACCGGGTGCTCTGTTCGCATTCCTGGAAAACTTCCCGGCCGCAGGAGTCGTCTCCGTCATCGCGATCATCCTTGTGACGATATTCTTCATTACCTCGGTCGACTCGGCAGCACTGGTGACCGATACCATGGCCAATGGCCACGAGGACTATAATCCCTTGGGTCAGCGTATTTTCTGGGCTGTGTCTATTGCCCTTATTACCGCCACCCTGCTGGTGTTTTCAGGGTCGGGAGGACTGGCAGCACTCGAACAATTCGTTGTCCTGATTGGGTTGCCGTTCTTTATTATCGCGTACTTCCAGATGTATGCGATCTATCGCGCGCTCCGCGAAGACGCCAGTGAGCTCCCACCGATGCGCACCCGGCGCTGGAAGAAGGTCCTACCGCCAGAAGAGATCGAACGTCGACGTTACGATGATGACCATGACGGTGATGACGCAGTCGTTGAACCCGAGGCTGCTGAAGCAGCTCCGGTCATGCGTGATCCTTACGAAGAAGGGTTAACTGGTCCTCGGGGAACGCTTTCTGCACGAACCGGGTCAGCACGCCTTCGTCGACCCGGCCTCATGCAGCCGACGCGGCCGCTGAATCATAAGAAACGGCAACGCGACAACGGGGAAGACGAATAGACTCAGTGGTTCGTCCACTTCCCGCACTTCAACGCCATCAGGCGTTCTTGACGGAGGGAAGTGGACGGGCAAGGACAACGTCTTGGGCCATCGTCCCGCCGATATCAAATGTGCGAGTACCGATCTGTTGGAAACCAACGCGCTCATAGAAGCCAATGGCTCGAGCATTGGCTTGGTTCGTGCCTAGCCAGATCCACTGCTGCTCCGAGGTGAGATAGTGCTCTAGCAGGTGGCGCATCAATTTCTGCGACACTCCAGCGCCGTGGAAATCCGGGTCGACGTAGAACTTCGACAACATGACCGTGGTTGCGGCAGGTAGTTCGCGGTCAAGATCTGCGTTGGTCGGAACCTCGCCGTGGATACATACGCTATAGCCGACCAGCATCGCACCATCGGTAGCGACCAGTACGTAAGTGTCATCATCGGCGATCCAACGCCGAAACACGTCCTCATTGAGCTCGTCTCGGATGAAGTCTTGAATCGCTGCTTGACTCATCTCTGGCGGGCAGGCCAAAGGGAAGGTCCGTGCCGCCAACGGCACGAGTTCATGACTATCGGTGGCTTTCGCTGCACGAATGGAGACGCTCATAACTGTTTATTGTATGCCCGGATCAAGCTGGGATGTGAATTTTTCGCCCGATGGGTTTAGGACGCTGCAGGACCTACCGGCTTGGTAGTAAACCACTCGTGGACCTCGTGTCGAAATGCTAGGGCCAGCACCCATCCGGCGGCAAGCAGCTGAGCCAGGGCAAGTCCGAGACCGACCATATCCATGCCTCCGGCAACACTGCTGAAGAGTCGTTGAGCACCTAAAATTGCGGCAAGCACGGCCAAGACGACGGCAACCCAGCGGGCCCAATTTTTTGCTGCCCGCACCTCATACCAAATCGCTCCGTAGATCGCCGCGACGATAATCAATAACGTTGCGTACGTGTTGCGCAATGACGCGACCTCAGCGGTCGTGCCATCACCCAATATTATGACCGCGTCTTCTGTCGACGGAAGGAGCGTGATAATAAAGTTGATCGCCTGCCCGGCAATCATGACCAGCGCCAAGATGAACACAGCCGTCGTAAAATTCTTGACATGTTGCGGCTTTTTCGACGAGGTTTTTTGCATACAAGCAAGACTTTCTACATAGGTAAGGCGCGGCGGCTGATGGCTTCTAGCCTAGCGATCTACCAGCGGCCCAATACGGCACATTGCAACGGACTTAGTAGCTTCGGACTTCGCGGTGATCAGCAAACCATTGGCCGGTACGTTTATCGAGCGCTTGGCTGATCCACCAAACCGTGACGAACACGATGATCCAGCTCATGATGGTCTCAACAAACGCGAGCCCAGAAAGTTCACCGTACGAAGTAGCAAACAGCAACGTATACGCGGCCGAAATGAGAAAGAGTATCGCCAGCACCAGTCCAGCAAACCGCGCCCAATACTGGTCGGCCCGCAGCCCGAGGCCGATGATCACAAACACCACAACATTGAATACAGCAAAGCCGATGAACCACACCTGGGCTGCAGAAAACATCGCATCTAACCGCTCTGGCGACAGGTCTTCAAATTCCTCGGGTGGCAAGTACTGTTCAAAATAGGCCCCCGGCCCCATCGATTGGATGGATATGGTGCCAAGAACTGCCGAGAGGATGTGCAAAACCATCAACGGCCAGACCAAAGCTTTCGTCAACCGGACGGCACGCGGCTCTTCTCTGGTCGAATGGTCTAGCGTCATGATGGCGTCCTCCTGTGGGTCAAGCGCGGTGGCCTGGCTGTTCGGCGCGTCAAATTCGATGAATACAGCATCTTCGCCCGGCATGAGGCCAGGCGACGATCTTCGACAGGGTCGCTCTAGCGTGCCAGTGGCAAAAAGCCAGTTTTCTCGTACACGTCAGCAAGTACTGGGGCCGCGATGCTCCGGGCTTTGTCCGCACCCGAGGCGAGGATACGGTCCAGTTCGGCAGGGTCATCCAGGAGCTCAAGTGCGCGGGTACGGATTGGGGCAAGACGTTCGGTCACGGCTTCAGCCAAATCGACTTTCAAATGACCGTACATTTTGCCTTCATATGCTTCGACAAGTTCCTCGACGGTTTTGTCCGTCACCGACGCGTAGATGTCGAGCAGATTGGACACACCGGGTTTATTTTCCCGGTCGTAGGTAATCTCTGTACCGGCGTCAGTCACAGCGGATTTGATTCGTTTTGCGGTGACTTTGGGCTCATCCAAAATGTTGATCAGCCCGTTTGGTGATTCCGCTGATTTCGACATTTTCGCGGTTGGGTTTTGCAGGTCGTAGATCCGCGCACCGGTTTCTGGATAGAACCCGGCCGGCACGACGAAGGTTTCCCCAAACCGGTGGTTGAATCGCTGCGCTAGCGTCCGTGTCAATTCGATGTGTTGACGCTGGTCGTCACCGACCGGAACCCCGTGCGGCTGGTACAACAGAATGTCAGCTGCCATGAGCATCGGGTAGGTGAATAATCCCACGCCAGCAGCATCGGTGCCTTCCCGGGCTGACTTATCCTTGAACTGCGTCATGCGGGAGGCTTCACCCATCCCGGTCAGACAGGTCAGAATCCAGGTCAGTTGGGTGTGTTCCGGAATGTGTGACTGGACGAATAGCGTCGAGCGTTCCGGATCGATTCCCGCCGCGATGTATTGGGCGGCTGCGACCCGGGTGCGCTTCGTCAGATCTTCGGGATCTTGTGGCACCGTGATGGCGTGTAGGTCTGGAATGAAGTAAAAGGCTTCGAAATCGTCTTGGACTTTCACCCAGTTGACCAAGGCGCCCAGGTAGTTGCCCAGATGTAACGAGTCAGCGGAAGGTTGCATCCCGGACAGCACCCGAGGATGTGAGGCTGCTGAGGTCAGATGTGCCGTTTTGGTCAGATCGGTGGCCAGGATGTCGGCCGGTGTGGGTTGGCTGGTGGACACGAACGCACCTTTCTAGAACTGGTAGTCGACCACGAGTGGTGAGTGGTCAGAGAATCGTTTGTCATATGACGGCGCACGGTCCACGACAGCTTTGGTAGCTCTATTCGCCAGTGGTGGGGTCGCCGCCTGATAATCGATGCGCCAACCGGCATCATTATCGAAGGCTTTTCCGCGGTAGGACCACCAGGTATACGGGCCGGGCACGTCACCGGCCAGGCAGCGGCCAACATCCACCCAGTTCAGCTCATCGGCTGAGAAGAATTTATCGAAATAGGCACGTTCTTCGGGTAGGAAGCCCGCGTTTTTGACGTTGCCTTTCCAGTTTTTAATATCGAGCTCAGTGTGACCGACATTCAGGTCCCCGGTGATCAACGACTGGTTGTTGCGGGCTTTCATCTGAGGCAGGTAGTCGATCATCGCGTCAAGGAATTCGTATTTATCATCCTGCCGAGGTGTGTCAACTTCCCCGGAGTGTACGTACACGCTGGCAACCGAAAGGTGCGAGCCGTCTGGGGTGTTGAAGTCCGCTTCGACCCAGCGTCCCGAGTCGTTGATGCCATCAGCCAGTCCGGTGCGTGTTTCCAACGGTTTCAGTCGGGAGGCGATCGCCACCCCTGCCCGTCCTTTGTCCTCGCATTCATCTGCGTGAATGTAGAGCGATTCCCATTCATCACCGACAATCTCTGCCATGAGTTTTTCAATAATGTCGCCCGGTGCGCGGACTTCCTGCAGTGTGATGATGTCAATGTTGCGTCCGGCAAACCAGGACGCCATATCGCGTCGGTGTGCGGCCCGGATGCCGTTGACGTTGACGGTTGCTACACGAACAGTGTTGTCAGCCTTGGGATCAGCAGCGTTGGAATGCATAGTTCTTTCTAGTTGATGATTTCGCCTGAGATGGTGTTCTTGCCGTTTTCGGCATCCGGTTTGGATTTCTTGTTGTGCCGGTCCGGGTTGATCATGTCGCGGGCGTTGTGTGCGGTCATTTCAATGGTGTCCAGGGCACGGTCAATCATCTCGAAGTCTGCCTCGTCGACACCTTTGGCAAGCTCTTCGGTAATGACGCGCTTTTGAACTTCAACAATTTTCAGCGAGTGGTCTACTTTGGTATCACGCATCGGATCGGTGGCGTCCACGACGGTCCCACCGGCCGAGGCGGCGGCGATGTTGGAGTTGAAGTTTTGGGCGGTCTTGTGGACGGCACGGGCGCCGCGTCGAACCATGATCAACGATACGGTCGACAAGATGAGCCAGCCACCGGCGATGGCCACGATCATCCAGCCGATGACGTCATTCTGGTTGGCTGCGAAAATTACGGCCACGATAAAGGCGATCACGACGACCAGCAGTACGACGTTGGTGAGTCGTAAACCGCGGCGCTGTGTTGAGGATTCGATGGACTGCATAGCTACTAGTATCTCGTATTTTTTCGGTCGGTTCCCAATTGGTCACCGACATTATCCCGTGCGCTAACACACCGATCCCCTGATCAGCCAACAGGACCGATCAGGGGATGGCGAGAGAGCCTATATCTTGCGCCCTAGGAGGCGTTGGCAGCCTGGAGTTCTGCGATTTCTACCACATTGGCGACCAGTTCCACCCGAGTCATCGGCCCGACGCCACCTGGGTTGGGTGACATGGCCGATGCGACGTCGGCAACATCCGGGGCGACGTCGCCGACGATGCGGGTCTTGCCCTCGTCGGTGGTTTCACGGCTCACGCCCACATCCAGGATCACTACGCCATCTTTCACCATGTCTTTGGTGACCATCCCGGGGTTTCCAGCGGCCGCAATAATAATGTCTGCCTGGCCGATGAGCTCTTCCATATTGGTGGTTCCGGTGTGAGCTGCGATCACCGTCGAGTTGACATCGCGACGGGTAAACAACAGGGTCGCTGGTCGTCCGATGGTGATGCCGCGGCCGATGACCAGCACGGTTTTGCCCTTGGTATCGATGTCGTAGTTGCGCAACAGAGTCAGGCAACCCTTCGGGGTGCACGGTAGCGGCCAGGTCACCTCTCCGCCGGCCGAGGCGACAAGTCGACCGAGGTTCAGTGGATGGAGTCCATCGGCATCTTTTTCTGGATCGATGGCTTCCAGCACTGTGTCGGTATCGATGTGATCCGGTAGTGGCAGCTGGACGATGTAGCCGGTGCACTCGGGGTTGTTATTGAGCTCTTCGATGACTGCCAACACTTCGTCTTGGCTCGCGGTTTCGGGTAGCTCGCGGTGCAGCGAGTTGATGCCGACTTCTTCCATGTCACGAATCTTTGCACCGACATAAGACTGGGATGCCGCATCGGTTCCGACTAACACGGTCCCCAGACCAGGCGTCATGCCCTGGTCTTTGAGCTTCGCGACGCGTTCAGCGAGATCTTCTTTCATCGCAGCCGCGGTAGCACGGCCATCTAGTTTCAGCGCAGTCATGTGGTGGCGACGTCCTTGTCTTGTTGCATGCAGTATTGGTCGTTAACCCAGGTCCGGGCCCACCACCCAAGTGTAGTAGTGGACCCGGACCGTGTCAGTAGTCAGTCAGCAACCGGTGTTTTACCAGTTTTCCAGACCGTCATACAGCGGGAATTCGGCGGCAAGCTTCTCGGTGCGTGCACGCAGTGCTTCAACATTCGGGTCAGGTTTCAGTGCCTGGGCGATGATGTCAGCGACCTCGGTGAACTCTTCTGCTCCGAACCCGCGAGTCGCCAGGGCAGGTGTTCCGATGCGCAGACCCGAAGTGGTCATCGGAGGACGTGGATCCCACGGCACCGAGTTCCGGTTGACGGTAATGCCAACCTCATCGAGGATGTTTTCACCCTGTTTTCCGTCGAGCTCCGAGTTGCGCAAATCGACCAAGACGAGGTGGACGTCGGTGCCACCGGTCAACACGGAGACACCGTGGTCGGTCACGTCTTTTTCCGTCAAACGCTCAGCGAGAATTTTCGCACCTTCAAGTGTGCGCTGCTGGCGCTGTTTGAACTCTTCAGAACCGGCGATCTTGAACGCTACCGCTTTGCCCGCGATCGCATGCATTAGCGGGCCGCCCTGCTGCCCCGGGAAGACCCGTGAGTTGATCTTCTTGCCGTACTGTTCTTTGGCCAAAATAAAGCCCGAACGTGGGCCGGCTAGCGTCTTGTGCACGGTGGACGAGACGACATCGGCGTGTGGGACCGGGTTGGGGTGCAGCCCAGCGGCCACCAGTCCGGCGAAGTGTGCCATATCGACCCAGAGTTTGGCGTCAACTTCTTGGGCGATGGAGGCAAAGGCTTCAAAGTCGAGTTGGCGCGGGTAGGCGGACCAACCGGCAACAATGACCTGAGGGCGTTCGGCCAGGGCTTGTGCGCGGACTTTGTCCATATCGATGCGGAAGGTTTCGCGGTCGACTTCATAGGCCACGATATTGTGACGACGACCCGAGAAGTTTAGCGGCATGCCGTGGGTGAGGTGGCCGCCGTGATCCAGTGACAGACCCATCAGCGTATCGCCGGGCTCCATGAGCGCTTCCATCACGGCGACGTTGGCTTGCGCGCCGGCGTGGGGTTGCACGTTGGCGTATTCGGCCCCAAAGAGTGCTTTGGCCCGTTCGATGGCGAGGTTTTCTGCCACATCAACGTGTTCGCATCCGCCGTAGTAGCGACGACCCGGGTACCCTTCGGCGTATTTATTGGTCAACACAGAGCCTTGGGTTTCCAGGATTGCGCGGGGAACAAAGTTCTCCGACGCAATCATTTCTAAGCTATCGCGCTGGCGGCCAAGCTCAAGCCCCAGTACCTCGGCAATTTCGGGGTCCACCTCTGCCAGTGGGGCATTGTTGACTTTCGACATTTCAGACATCGCACTCCTGATGAAAAATTCTCTACGACCACACACATCATAGTTGGTGGCAGTACCTTCGACGCGTAGTTGTCACCCGCGCTACAGCGCTTTGGCAGCCGTTGAACTACCCTGAGCATATGACTTCTGCCATCGACGCTGCGACGCATTTCAACATCATCGTCATCGGTGCTGGTCAAGCCGGCCTGTCTGCCGCGGGCACGTTGCACCGTCGAGGACTCACGCCGGGTAGTGATTTTGCCGTCCTTGATGGGAACGAAGGCCCCGGGGGCGCCTGGCGGCACCGCTGGGATGCACTCACCTTAGGTCGCGCCCACGGTGTCCACGATCTGCCGGGCTTCCCGTTGGAACATCCCGATACCTGGCGCCCTGCTTCCGAAGTGGTTGCAGAATACTACGGCGCCTATGAGGATCACCTGGAACTCGAGGTCATTCGTCCCGCCAAAGTTCGCGCGGTGACCCAAATCCACGACGACCTGTTTTATCTGTCCACCCAGGCCGGCGACTTCACCGCCGCTGCGGTCATTAATGCCACGGGGACGTGGGAAACCCCACATATCCCCTATTACCGCGGCCTGGAACATTTCAAAGGCCAGCAGTGGCACACCAAGAACTTCCGGGACGTCGAAGATTTCCGCGACCAACGAGTACTCGTCGTCGGCGGTGGCGCGTCTGCGACACAATTTTTGATGATGCTCGAAGACGTGACCGACCATTCCGTATGGGTTTCTCGGTCGCTGCCCCGCTGGAATGCCGAACCCTTCGACCCCGACTGGGGACGAGCCGTCGAACAGCGCGTCACGACCCAGGTCACTGCCGGGTGTGCACCGCGGTCGGTCGTGTCCAACACTGGCTTGCCGCTGGACCACGAAACACTGCAATACATCGATCGTGGCACCCTGGTTTTTCGGGGCTTCATCGATTCGTTTGGCGAACATGACGTGACCATTAATGGCCCCGGCCCCGACGGTGCGACGGTCAACTCGCAGGGTCCGGCGGTGGACAACCTGTTACGCAAGAGCGACCCAGCGGTGGCAAACCTGCATCGGAATGCGGAGGTGCTCCCCGGCCACGGCACTGAGATTGACCACCAGTGGGTGACCCCGATTGATTCGATTTTGTGGGCCACTGGGTTCAAACACAGTTTGGGGCACCTGGATCCCCTCGATATTCGAAGTGAACGCGGCGGTGTCACAGTCGACAAAGACGGTGTGACGGTGCCAGCGCAGCCGGGGTTGTTTTTGGTCGGTTACGGTGCATCGGCCTCAACGATCGGGGCAACCCGTGCTGGTCGTCGGGCAGCGGTCGCGGCGATTCGGTACAGCGAAGCGGTCCGAAACTCAGCCGTGCGATGAAGCCCCCGCGTCGTAATTTTTATGAATCATTCAAAAGTGGCATAATGGTTCAGTGACGATCAACTGAAGGAGGTTCAGGTGAGCACAACCGGCCAGCCGCACGAGTGGCCCGCACGTATCCGGGCAACCGGCTTACGGTCCACAAAACAACGTGTTGCGACGTTGGAATCCCTCGAAAAGATACCACACGCGACCGCTGATGAGCTGCTGAACCAGGTTCGCCTGACCCTTCCGACGATCACCATCCAATCGATCTACACCGTGGTGCAATCGCTGGTGGATGTCGGTCTGATTCGAAAATTGGAGTTTGGCCCAACAGCCGCCCGCTTCGAAATTCAACGGCCCGACAACCATCATCACGTCCACTGTCGAAACTGTGGCCGTATCGAAGACGTGCCGTGCCAGCACGGCAGTGCGCCCTGCATGACACCGGCAGTGACTCACGGGATGGTCATTGACACCGCAGATGTGGTGTATCACGGGGTGTGTACCGCTTGTCAGCACACGACGAACGACACCTCGTCTACCGCACCGGTGTCAGCCTGACTTCGGATCGATTCCCTGAGTTCACCCTCAACCTGTCTTTCAAAGGAGACTGATCTACTTTGGCCGAGAAGAAAACACCGCACGCCACCGGGTCAACGACCCAGGCTGGTATCCCAGCTGTCAGTGACCGCAACTCACTGACCGTTGGCCAAGACGGACCCATCGTCCTGCACGACGCCCACCTGGTTGAAACCCTGCAGCACTTCAACCGCATGAACGTCCCAGAGCGCCGTCCACACGCGAAAGGCTCGGGCGCATTCGGGAAATTTACCGTGACCGAAGACGTCTCGAAATACACCAAAGCTGCGATGTTCCAGCCCGGCGTCGAAACCGAAATGCTGGCACGGTTCTCCACCGTTGCCGGTGAGCTCGGTTCCCCAGACACCTGGCGTGACGTTCGTGGTTTCGCTCTGAAGTTCTATAGCGAAGAGGGCAACTTCGACCTCGTGGGGAACAACACGCCGATCTTCTTCGTGCGTGACCCCATGAAGTTCCCACACTTCATTCGTTCGCAGAAACGTCTGCCAGATTCCGGTCTGCGTGACAACACGATGCAGTGGGATTTCTGGACCCAGAACCCTGAAACCGCACACCAGGTCACCTACCTGATGGGCCCACGCGGTCTACCAAAGACCTGGCGCAACATGAACGGCTACGGTTCGCACACCTACATGTGGGTCAACGCCCAGGGTGAGCGCTTCTGGGTCAAGTTCCACTTCCTGACCAACCAGGGCATGGAGCACCTGTCCAACGAAGAAGCCGAAGCACTGGCCGGTGCCGACGCCGAGTACCACCGCCGTGACCTGTTCGAAGCCATCGAACGCGGCGACAACCCATCCTGGGATCTCTACGTGCAGATCATGCCGTACGAAGAAGCCAAGACCTACCGGTACAACCCATTCGACCTGACCAAAATCTGGTCGAAGAAGGATTACCCGCGCATCAAGGTCGGCACCATGGAGCTCAACCGCAACCCGCGCAACCACTTCGCCGAAATCGAGCAGGCTGCATTCTCACCTGCCAACATGGTTCCTGGTATCGGCATGTCTCCGGACAAGATGTTGCTGGGCCGCAACTTTGCATACCAGGACGCTCAGCGCTACCGTATCGGTACCAACTTCCAGCAGCTGCCGGTCAACCGTCCGAAGGTCGAAGTCCACACCTACAACTTCGAAGGCGCCATGTGGTACGACCACTCCGGCGACCGTTCGGTCTATGCCCCGAACTCGTTCGGTGACTCCTGGTCCGATGAAGAAGGCGCTGTTGACGTGGCTTGGGAGAACGACGGTGAACTGGTCCGTCAGGCCTACGCACTGCGTGAAGACGACGACGACTTCGGTCAGGCCAACATCCTGGTCAACGAAGTCTTCACCCAGGAAGAGCGCGACGGTTTGGTCGAAACCGTTTCGGGTGCACTCGAAACCGTCATCGAACCGGTCCTGTCCAACGCGATCCAGTACTGGAAGAACGTTGACGAAACCATCGGTCAGCGTATCGAAGACGTCGTCCGTAAGAGCGGCGTCTCCGGTGATCAGCAGCCAGGTGGCGACCCGAAAGACGTCAAAGAAGCTCGCATCTAACACCAGCTGATGCTGCATCCTATGCAGTAATGTAAAAATTCCGGTTCTCTCCGTCTGGAGGGAACCGGAATTTTTATTCCCCCTACCGTCTCGCCCGAGACTTACCTGACCTGTAGTACGCAAGCGACGACGCTTCTCCTGTGGATTCGTCTCGCTGCGACCCTGGTTCTCCACATCAGACCAGCTGCAGCGTAAACGTCTTTGCGTTTGGCAATACATTGGTGCCATGACGAGTTCAGTTCTTGCAGCAGACTCGGTCACCCGCTTCGGTGACTGGCTAGCTGAGCGCCCGGTTGCGGCCACTCAGGCAGAAGCGATTGAGCGCATTCATCGCTACGAGGTGGCTATGGGCCAGCTCGAAGCGGCTCAAGCAAAGGAAGTTGCCGCGTTAGAACGACTGCGTCTGGCACAAGAAGCCGCTCAGAATATACCCAAGTCACAGCGCGGCAAAGGCCTTGGTGCAGAAGTTGGCCTTGCTCGACGTGAGACGCCGAGTCGGGGCAGCCGATTTCTCAAACTTGCTCGCAGTCTGGCCAAAGATTTACCGCATACTGCCAACGCGTTGGCGGCGGGTCATATTCGAGAAGAACATGCCCAGGTCATCGCCAAGGAAACCGAGGTCCTTACCTCCGAGTTGCGGCGTAGCGTTGACACAGCAATCCGAGACCGCCTCGGAGTAGCTGGACCAAAAGAACTTGCCAACGAGGTTCGGGCCCATGCTCAAGCGCTCGACCCTCAAGCGGCCGGAGCCCGGCACCGCCAGGCAACCAAGGCTCGCAGAGTGACTTGCACGCCGTTAGGCGATGGCATGGCACAGTTGATCGCCTACGGGCCCGCTCATGTTCTGGAGAAGAAGGTCAAGAGTCTGC
>DATBUK010000144.1:0-43406 GCA_036516155.1 Yaniella sp. | reverse complement strand
TTGGTTAACGAGGGACTTGGTCTCCCACCGTCCCTCAGCTCAACCATTCTGGCCACCATGGCGGTACTCTTCGCAGCCACCACCATGGACACTGCGGTTCGACTCCAGCGCTATATCGTCCAAGAGATCGGTCAGACCTTCAACATCAAGATCGATATGTACACTGCCACCGCTATTGCGGTCGGTGTCTGTATCGCCCTGACCTTCTCAGCTGGTGCCGACGGCTCCGGTGGCGTCATTATCTGGCCACTCTTTGGTACGACCAACCAGCTGTTGGCTGCACTGACGCTGTCGATCGTGGCCGTGATGTTGATGCGGAAACGTCGACCGTTCCTACCGGTACTCATCCCAGCCGCGTTTGTCATCTTTGTATCCATTTATGCGCTGATCGTTCAGCTTGGCCAGTTCTACAATGACGGCAACTGGCTGCTGTTCGTGCTCGACATCGTCGTGCTCATCGCTGCCGTTTGGGTGCTCATCGAAGCCGCCTTGGCTATGGCACGCACCAGACATGAACCGGCAGATCCAGAAGATGATGAAGCACTCACCGAGGACGAGCTGCTGCCAGCAGGCACACCACGGAAGTAGCCGATGACGACGAGTTGGTGGCGACGCTTTAGCGAATTGCTCCGCGAGTTCTACATCGCGCCCTACCGGCGCACCTTCGCACGAGCCAAGCGCGACGAAGAGGACCTGTTTATGATGCTGGTCCTGTCCGAAGCGCTCGGCGTGCCGAATCCCGCCTCCGGAGTGACGTTGGAACTCTTACCCGAAATGCTGGACCGCATGCACGAATGGCATATCCGACAAGGTTTGGATCATTCGCCAATCGAAGGATTCAGCTGTTGTTAGGGGGGAACGCCACGATGCTGCTGAAGCTCGCCACCGACCGCAAAGTCCTATTTTTAGGGGGCAAAGGCGGTGTCGGTAAAACCGTCACCGCTTCTGCCACCGCACTGCACCAAGCCCAAGCCGGACGCAACGTCCTGCTCGTCTCGACCGACCCGGCACACAACCTGGGGCATCTCTGGGAACAACCGGTCGGAGATGAACCGGTAGAAGTCTTTCGGCCCTCGGATCAGAACGGTTCGGTGCACGGTGTGGAGATTGACCCGCAACGAACCATTGACCAATATCTGGCAGAAGTCGGCCAAACATTGCGCGATTTCATGCCCGAACATCTCCACCCGCAGGTCACCAAACACCTCGACCTGGCGGCTCAGACACCGGGTACTCACGAATCGGCGATGCTTGAGCGCATCGCGACGACCATTGAAGACGGGCTACAACACTACGATCTCATTGTTTTCGATACTGCCCCGACCGGCCACACCGCTCGACTGATGGCACTTCCAGAAATCATGACGTTCTGGACCGAGGGGCTATTGAACCGTCGCACCAAGGCCGAAAAGTTCGGTGCAGCGATCCGCTCTCTTGATGGCGATGACGATCCGCAGTCGGCTAGCGGCGAGAACCGCGACCGTCGCATTCGCCAGATGCTCTACCGCCGCAAGACGCGGTTCGAAACGATGCGGAATGTGCTGACAGATGCCAAGCTGACCAGTTTTGTCATCGTGCTCATCCCAGAACGGGTGCCCGTGCTTGAGACGATCGAACTCTACGACAACCTGCGTGAGACCGGGATCGATGTCGGCGGGTTTGTCATTAACCGGGTCTCACCCACTGACGCAGGGGAGTTCTTGGCCGACCGTCGGCAGCGAGAAGAACACCACATGGCGGGTCTGCGCACGCGGTTACCAAAAGTTCCCGTTGATATCGTGCCTTTGATAATGCGCGACTTGGTGGGAAAGGACGCCCTGAGAGAGCTGGCTCAGCAGTTCTCTTAGCCAGCCTCACCCCGGCGGTACGCTCCGCCGGTGGAATTGTTTGGCAACCAGTCTGTTCCGAAGATACGTTTGCGCAACGTGAGTTGCCGTTCGTCTGATGCTGCAATGTGGCTTCGAGAACGAAGTTCTGGGCTCACGAATTCGGCGAATGCTTTCATATCAGGCTCCCGCAAGGCATAGTCCACATTGAAACCATCAACACCAGCCACCGTCATCCAGTGCTCCAGTTCGTCCACGACAGTCTTGCCCGACCCAATGATGACCGGACCGCGAGCCCCGATTGTCATATAGGCTGCCAAGTCGGAGACCGTCCATCGTCTGTCGGGTTCCATTGAGGTAAACGATTGAAGAGCCGATCTGTTGCCTTCGATGTGCACGTCTTCAAGGACATCGTCGGGATCTAACTGCGCAAGATCAAGGCCCGTCCAGCCAGCAAACAAGGCCAAGGCGGCCTCTTGGTCCACGTAGTCCGTGTAGTCCTGGTAGCGATTATGGGCCTTTTCGTCAGTTTCCGCGGCGATGATAGTGACCGAGGTGATCAGTTGCACATCCTCGCGGGCACGCCCGGTTGCGTCCATGCGTCGCTCAACCTGGTCCACGAGTTGCCGCACGTTTTCAGGTGAAGTCCCAGAAAAGAAGAGCACCTCGGCGTGTTTGACTGCGAACTCGATGCCCCGTGGGGAAGAACCCGCTTGGAACAGTACCGGTGTGCGCTGCGGTCCCGGCGTCACCAGTGCCGGACCGGGCACTTGAAACCACGTGCCTTCGTGATCGATGGTATGCACTTTTGCTGGATTCAAATAGGTGTTGGATACCGGATCATTAGCCAGCGCGTCGGGTTCCACCGATGCTTCCCAGAGGCCGTAGACAACTTCCATATACTCGTCAGCTCGATCATAGCGCTGATCGTGCGGCATGAGATCTTCGCCGCCCAGATTCCTCAAAGCTGATTGTTGATACCCGGTCACGATATTCCATCCGATCCGACCGCGGGTCAGATGATCCAGCGTCGCGAAGCTCCGAGCCAATAAATAGGGTGGCAGATACGAGACGTTGGCAGTGACACCGAAGCCCATTCGGGTTGTTTCTGCTGCAACGGCGGTGATGAGCAACAGCGGGTCGAGTGCCGGATATTGCATGCCGGCGCGGATGGCTGTGGCACCGCTGCCCTCGTACACGTCATAGAGACCTGACACATCTGCAAAGAACATCGAGTCGAAACCAGCATCTTCGAGCATTTTTGCGTGGCGACGCCAGAAATCCAGATCGAGATATTGGGCGGTTTCGGCTGCAGGATGTCGCCACAACCCGGACGTCTGATGGGTTGGCACAATCATATCGAGCGCGCTGAGGAACATAGCGTCATTATCACACGCGGTTTTGGTCGGTGACGCCTCTCATTGGATTCATGAAGAGACCGACGGTAACGCCCGAGGTTGAGCAGGCTGCACCAGCAACGCAGCCAATGACCCGAAATGACAGTGGCGCCTAGAGCACCAGCGCTGCCAGCCCCGGTATCGTGATGATCGATAGCAGCGTGGTACCGGCCAGGATAGCTGCTGCCAGATCGCCGGATTCGTCGTAGCGTTCAGAAAGAACATACCCAGAGGTCGACATAGGCATCGCAGCCATCAAAATGATCGTGCCCAACCAGTCTGCACTGATATTTTGGGCCACCACCCAGCCAAGAGCCAAGGTTACTGCAGGAAAGACCAGGTTCTTGAGCCCGATGCCCGACAACACCAGTCCGAGATTGATCCGACCGGAGCGCAGGCTTGCCCATGCTGGATGTAAGGCGATCCCGGCTGAGAACAGAGCCAGTGGAATTGCCGTCTGGCCCAACAGTTCCAGGCTGTCTGTAAGGAACACAGGAATGGGTGCTTCAAAGATGACGACGAGAAGTCCCAGGATAGTAGAGATCGTGACCGGGTTATTAAACACTCGAACGATCATCTCTTTGCCGACTTTCTGAATCGTCGACGTGGTGCTGTGGTGACTGCTCGAGGTCACTGTAGAGCCTGATGTTTGTTCTGTCCGCAGCAGGGGGTACCCGACAAGAAAAACCAGGTTGTGCAGTAGGTGTACGA
Source organism: Yaniella sp. (assembly GCA_036516155.1). Taxonomy (GTDB): domain Bacteria; phylum Actinomycetota; class Actinomycetes; order Actinomycetales; family Micrococcaceae; genus Yaniella. The sequence goes on along the minus strand of DATBUK010000144.1, from coordinate 39,472 downwards.
GCACTGCGGGGATCGCAGCGTCGTTACCCAGTAGCGCAATCGTCATGGGGATACCGAAATAGCCGACATTGCCGTAGGTCGATGATAGGGCAAGCGAGCCGGCATGTTGACGATGCTTGGGAGTCAGCCAGTACACCCCTGCATAGACGATGAAAAAAGCTACTGCGGGGAAGACAAATGCGAGGGCCCAGACTTGCCAGGGGAAGGTATCCGGCAGTTCTGCCGTGGTGATTGCGACATAGACGAAGCACGGCAGCGATATGAAAAAGACGAACTGGTTGAGGCCGGCAGCCCTCTTCCGATAACTCTGCGCGTACCCGGCAGAGAAGCCGACTCCAAAGATCACGAACATTGGAGCGAGAACGGTCAGGGCGGCCAGCATAGGTTCAGTCTAATGACCCGGCTTGTTGCACGCGTCAGTTTACTTTTGCTGCACTGTTGACCCTCCTAGACCCCGGCCAGCTCAGCTTTGTAGTGTCGGGCGACGAGTGAATACTGTGGTTGGAGCACAACAGGTTTTGCAAAGCCGTGTTCTTCGGCGACCCGGAACCATGTATCGATGGCTGCCGGCGCGAAGTTAAACAGCGCGATAGAACGGTGTGTCATCGTCCATGTAGTGGGAGTCGTAGACGTCGATGTGATCGGTCTGCAGCCGTCGCAGGGATTGTTCGGCGCCGCGGGCGATCGTTTCTGGTGAGAGGCCGGTCAGTCCGGGTTTGCCCGCGACCTTCGTGGTCACGATCACTAGGCGACCACCTGAACTAGTTAAGTCGCCTTACCAGTCATACCCGCTTGCGGTCATGAGTCGAACAGCACAGTCTGGAACCTCACGATACGACGAAAGCGTCCACGTCGTTGAATCTCCCGCATCGATATCGTCGCTGTCAGCATAGGTGAGGTCGTAGCTGACCTCGTTGTCGGCTGTCAGGCACACGGTGTCCAGGCCAATGGGACCGCCCACATCCATATCGTGAGGATTGACGACATCGCCCGTGAGGTCACCATTGGATAGCTCTTCAAAGTTTTCGATATCGAGGCTGATCCGATTTTCAAAACGATCCGGTTCCTCGCTGTAGTCCACGCGTGGCTCTGGGATCGAAGCGCCAGATGGAAGTTCTCGATCTGATGAATCGAGATAGACGTATCCGAAAGCGTATCCGCCGGGAAGTACAACGTTAGGTTGGGTGGCCAGGGAGGAACCTGTTCCGATGGTTTCGCCATCAGCATCGACGGCTCGACCACTGACTTCAACCCGAGAGATGGCTTCATCGGTGTCATTGTGCACGATGAAGGGGAACGTCGCATCGAATTCTGAAGGGCTGATGGCGACAATTGAGACTTCTCCGCGTTCACCTTTGGGGAGGGCCTCTTCATCTCCGATAATCGTCAGCGATGAATAGTCGATTGGGGCGCGGGAGCCGTCTTCTGAGCTGTCGGCACCAACATCACTCGTCTCATCGGTACCCTCGATGAGCTCCTCAAGTTCCTCGGGTTCCATCTCGAAGAGGTCTTCCGAATACTGGAGTTCGTCTTCCACGATGGATACGAAGGCGCTGGTGAGCAAGGTGACGACGAGTGCTATCACGAGGGCTGCCGCACCGGTGATAATTCCTGCAATGCCTTGGCCTTTGCCGCGGCGTTTGATGATGGCGAAAATGCCCAGCCCGATGGCAACCAGGCCAAGCACGAATGACGCGACCCCGATGATTGGGATAAACGCCAACAGCACGGCAAGGATACCCAGTACCATCGATGCAATGCCCAGGCCCTTGCTTTGGGGCGGCTGGGGGTTGTAGCCAGCCGGTGGACCGTACTGCTGGGAGGGGTCCGGTGCGCCGTATTGCTGGGAAGGATATGGTTCGTAAGTCATGGAGTTGGCTTTCACGTAGGTACTATCAAACGCGCTGAGAATGGGTGACGCATCAGCGGCGTCGTAAGGCTCAGCAAGGAGTGAGGCGATCCGTGAGTACGGTGCAGTCGCCGGAGCCTAAATTACCAGCAAAAACGCAGGATTCGATATAGAAGACACTCGGAGACTCCGCAGTTGGCACTAACTGACGGCGTGAACCTGGGGTGAGGCAGCGAGCGATTCAACTGCGGTGAATGCCATAGCCATCGCGGCGCCTTCATCGGTGAAGAGATGGCCGTGTACACGAGCACTTGTCAGCTGGAGGGTTTGTTCGCGATCAAGACCGAACCAATCCATGATGACGTCGATGCCGTTTGGGGTGACTCGCCAGATCTTATCCGCATCTTTGACGATGGCATCGTTGATCGACATGCTTTCTTTACGACTGTCGTGACCATCAATAATAGCTGCGATTTCGTCAGTCGAAGCTGGGTCATGACCAACGGAAGCCAGGATTTCGCGTGCGATCCTTGCTCCTTCGCGTTCGTGAAGCAACACAAGATCAGGGCGCGCACCCTCGGGTGCGATAGCCTCTAGTACTTCCTCCTCGGCCACACAGGACCAACCAGTGTCGTGCAGCAGGATCGCAGGCAGGACGATGTCGGGGTCGGCTTCGGGATGGAACTCTAGAAGGGCCGAAGCAATCCCGTAGGCAAAGAGGGAGTGGATGTCGTTGCGCCGGGTCTTCAGATATGGGCGTGCGTGATCCCAAATGTTGCGGTGGAGCTGCGTGAATTGGGGAAGGCCGCTGAGCGAGGCCGGGTCAGGAAGATGGCTCGTAATGTCACGTCCGAGTTGGTTCGCCGCTGGCTGTTGCTTGAGTCCCATGTAACGCACGATACTGTCCCGCAGGTCCTCGCGTCCATGTGGTTCTTCCAGTAGGTGGAAGCCTAACTACGTGTCGTTGACGCCGTGCGCCGACAGTAGTCTGCTAACAAATAGCCCCTGAAAATTCTGTCTGTGCGACTAAGCTTCCAGGGGCTATTACTCAGTTGCCTTGCTTACTGTACGCCAGCGAGGGTGGAGGTTCGCGCCCGGAGCTGTTCGATAGCCTCCTGGTACTGCTGCGCTAGTTGTTCCACGAGTTCCCGTGTAGTTTGTTGTTCTTTGATTGCGCCAACACCTTGACCGGCGCCCCAAATGTCTCGCCAGGCTTTCGTGTCGTTGCCATTTTCGCTTCCAAATGACATGGCCGAAGGGTCAGACTCGGGGAGGTTATCTGGGTCGAAACCAGCTGCCGTAATGCTGCCACGCAGGTAGTTCCCGTGCACACCCGTGAAGTAATTGCTGTAGACGATCTCGGAAGCAGTGCTGTCGAGAATCATCTGCCGGTACTCGTCGGAGATGTTTGCTTCCGGGGTCGAAAGGAACGCACTGCCGACATATGCGAGATCGGCACCAGCGGCCAGCGCGGCAAGGATAGAACGGCCATGCGCGATGGCGCCGGACAGAATCAGTGGACCGTCAAACCACTGGCGAATTTCTTGCAGCAGGGCGAACGGTGACTGCGAACCTGCGTGACCGCCGGCTCCTGCTGCGACTGCGATCAGTCCGTCGGCACCTTTTTCAATGGCTTTGCGCGCGAACCGATCGTGAATCACATCGTGGAGCACGATGCCGCCATAGGAGTGGACCGCTTCGTTGATTTCTTTGCGAGCACCCAGCGACGTGATGACGATGGGAACTTTGTGTTTAACAATCGTCGCCATGTCTTCCTCGAGTCGATCGTTACTGCGATGCACAATCTGATTGACAGCAATCGGAGCCACAATCGCATCGGGGTTGGCGATCGCATACTGCTCATTGGACTCGGCAATTTCATGAAGCCACTCATCAACGAGTGAGGCAGGACGAGCGTTCAAAGCGGGGAAGGAGCCAATCACGCCGGCCTGACATTGAGCTTTGACGAGCTCAGGGCCAGACGCAAGGAACATCGGTGACGACAGCACGGGCACGGATAGTGGGCGTCGCAGTATTTCTGGTAGAGCCAAGGAAACCTCCGGAATAACATTCAGTGAGTCAACAGCAACCCAGACTACTGTGACCTGTTAGGCAAAGGGAAGAGTTCTAATCGTAAATGGTGTTGGGTGTGTGATTGACGATAGTGTGTATGGCACACTATCGTGCGGCGTATGGGAGAAGAAGTCGAGCCACATCTACAGGAGCTGCGCCGCGGCACCGTGGTGCTGGCATGTCTGCAGTTACTGCGGACACCTGGCTATGGGTATGGACTTTTAGAAGACCTCCAAGCCGCAGGGTTCGACACCGAAGCTAATACCTTATATCCACTGCTGCGACGCCTTGAGAAACAAGGCCATCTGACAAGTCTTTGGAATACCGAGGAATCGCGGCCGCGGAAGTTCTACCAGACTTCGACTCAAGGGCAGCGTCTCGCAGACGTCATGCGCCGTGAATGGGACCAACTCACACAAGCAATCGATGCGTTGCCTCACCAGGAAGATCCACCCCGCTCATGAGGAGCACCGTCATGAAGGCCTCACTGACCGAACGCTACATCACAGCAACGATCACCCAGCTACCAGAAGACCTGCGAGGTGAAGTTGAACCCGAACTCCGAGCTTCAATCACCGATGCGGTCGATGCTCGGGTGGCTCAGGGTGACGACCCGGAAAGCGCAGAGCGTGCGGTGCTGAACGATCTCGGGGATCCGGCAGTGCTCGCGGCCGGCTATGCCGACCGACCATTGCAGCTGATCGGCCCAAAGTACTACGTCGCGTGGTCGCGCTTGCTCAAACGTGTACTGCTCATTATTCCGCCAATCGTGCTGGTAGTGGCAGCATTCGCTCAGATTCTGGCCGGTGAAAACGTTGGGCAAGTCATTGCCGAAGCGGTGCTGGCGACAATTTCTACCATTCTGCACGTGTGCTTCTGGGTCACTTTGGCATTTGCCGTCATGGAGCGAACAGGTACTGACCTCGGGATCAGCTGGGATGTTGATCAACTCCCAGAGCCGAAAGAAACACGGGCCGGACTGTCTGACATGATTGGTTCGTTGGTTTTCCTCGGCTTGCTCGTTGCTGCCATCTTCTGGGACCAGACGGTGGGATTTGTTCGAGTCCTTGATGAACGCATCCCGATCCTGAACCCGGATCTCTGGCCGTGGGCGATGGCTGCATTATTGGGTCTCATCGTCCTGGAAATCATCTTTGCCGTCGTTCTATATATTCGACGGGGTTGGGACACGCTGATGGCGGTAGCCAACACCCTGCTCAGCGTCGCATTCTTCACTTGGATCGTGAGCATACTTGCCCGCGGTGAATTACTCAGTACCGAGTTCACAGCACTTTTCGTCAACAACGGGCTGAGCTTCGACACGCTCTATACGGTCGCCGTCATCGTCGGATTTATTGCCGGTGCGATAGCCCTCGGGGATATTATCGACGGCTGGGTCAAAACTTACCGGGCGGCATCATCCGCCAGCGTCGAGCAGGAACCAGCCGCCCAGGACTAAGCAGCCTGCACAGATCAACCAGAAGACCGCAATCCAAAATCCCGCCGGTATTCGCGTGAGGCGGGCCAGCTGATCAGCATCACTGCTGGTGCTGGACCGCTGCCGTCGACGACTTCGCTGCAGCTCGACCACGGCACGTGGCGCAACCAAGAGCAATGACCAGACCATCAGATACGCGGTAATGGAAAGAATCTCGGCCGATGCAGTCCAGGACAGCACTGCCACACCAACGCCGGTGACCAGGATGACCCACAGCCCATAGAAGTTGCGGATAAAGACCAACATGAGCGCACACAGCAGCACCAGCGCCCACAGCATTCCCGCCGCATATCCGGCGCTGACCAGCCAGGCACCAGCTAACCCCACGACCGCGGGCGCAGGATAGCCAGCCAATAAGGCCGCGACCATGCCGGGTCCGGTCGGCTTACCGCGGGATACTGTCAACCCAGAAGTATCTGAGTGTAGACGGATCCCGCGCAGCTTACGGCCCACCAACACTCCCACTATCGCGTGGCCTGCTTCGTGGAGCAGTGTTGCTAAATGTCGGACCAAGCGATACCCCAGCGGGGACCAGGTCAGTACAACTGCGGCCGTCCCCACGGCTAAAACCCACATTTCGGGCAGCGACGGCTGAACACTGGTTGAACGTTGCCATATTTCTTCGAGCACGTGCCCACATATAGCAGACCTAGCTGAGGATTCCGTAGGTCACCAGCAGCGACGGTGACCCTTGAACATTAAACCCAACGGGAACCTAGCGTCATCCCGCGCTGCCCCCAACACTCAGCTCACAAATGACCAGCGATTCGCCGCAAAACTCTGGTGCGGCCAACTGGCGCTATGGCTAGTGTGAGCCAGGTTACTGCTTCGTAGTCTGAGGTCGAGCTCATCCTCCGAACGCCGCTTGCATGAAGCTTGCGGCCCGGCGACCGGGGTCATATATGCCGTGGCTCTACCTCGAAGATTGAAACACGAATGCGGTGAATTTTCATGAAGGCTGTCCATGCCGCCTCTAGACCCGATCCAGGATCTCGAACGAGATTTCGTCGTTCTAACGTCCAGTTCTATATGGACGCGGCGTGCTGGGCAGTCGCTATTATCAGCGCTTACCTGATCTACTACGATTTCTCACTCAGCTTCGATCGAGCGGCACTCATAGCCATCCTCATTGTTGTCGCTAGCCTTGCTCAACTGTTGTTTGGGTGGATGGCGTACCTATATCGCCGTAGGTTCGGAGCCGGCAGCTTTGATGAAATCCGGGCGCTGCTGAAAACCGCATTTGCGACCACTCTGACCCTTGTCATTGCCGATCTGATCACCGGCTACACGATCAGTCACCCGGTCACGATGAGTCTGCTGATCATCCCTACCGCGTTGATGCTCATGTTTGGACTGCGCTTTATCCAACGCTTGCGTCAACTATCTCACGCAGTGCCAGACCGCAAAGCCGCCCGCACGCTCATCATCGGCGCAGGCGAGGTCGGCACGAACCTGGTCCGACAAATGGTGACGACACCGGGCACTAAATACTGGCCGGTTGGCATTGTGGATGACGCACCTGACAAAGCAAATGTGCAACTGTATCACGTCAAAGTCCTAGGCACGTTGCACCAGCTACCAGACCTGATCGCGCGTGAAGGGGTCAAGGTCGTGGTGGTCGCCGTTGCAGAGCCATCGAAACATCTCTTACGCGAGGTTCAAGCGGTCGCCGATGACCACGACGTCCAGGTGAAAGTCATCCCGCCGCTCCAAGAACTGTTAGAGCGCGGCATCCGGTCTACAGACATTCGAGACATTTCGATAGATGACCTCCTCGGCCGTGAGCCCGTTGATACCAACGTCGAAGACATCGCCGAGTATCTCACCGGTGCTCGCGTGTTGGTGACCGGGGCAGGTGGCTCTATTGGCTCAATATTATGCCGAGAAATCAGTCGGTTTTCACCGGCCGAACTCATCATGGTCGATCGCTGCGAGACCGGCCTGCAGACCGCGCAGCTGACTGTTAACGGCAATGGATTGCTGAGCACCAAAGAGACAGTCTTGGCAGATATCCGTGACGCTGAAGCAGTCCGTGAACTCTTTGAAGAGCACCGCCCGCAAGTGGTTTTTCACGCAGCAGCACTCAAACACCTGCCCATGCTGGAACGGTATCCCGCAGAAGGCTGGAAGACCAACGTGGTCGGCACACTCAACGTTCTTGAAGCCGCCGCAGCTGTTGGAGTCGAACGGTTCGTGAATATCTCGACCGATAAGGCGGCGAACCCGACCAGCGTGCTGGGCCATACCAAACGCGCCGCCGAACACCTCACAGCCTGGATGGGACAACAAGCCGATGGCCTGTATCTATCCGTTCGTTTCGGCAATGTGATCGGCAGCCGCGGTTCGATGCTGCCGACATTCACCAGGCTCATTGAACAAGGTGGACCACTCACAATCACTGATCCGGACGTCACGCGGTATTTTATGACGATCCCAGAAGCGTGCCAGCTGGTCCTACAAGCCGGCGGCATCGGCAGCCCGGGCGAAGTGATGATCCTGGATATGGGTGAACCCGTCCGGATCCTGGACGTCGCAAAACGCATGATTGCGATGTCAGGCAAAGACATCGAGATTGTCTACACCGGGCTTCGCGAGGGCGAAAAACTCCACGAAGATCTGACCTCCGACACCGAACATACCCTTCCCTCAGCTCACCCGCTCATCAGCCGAACGGGCGTAGAACCGCTCTCAATCAGCGAACTGACCTTTACTGCAAACACGACGAAAGTACAGCCTCAGCCATGACGCAAATACATTCTGCCCCGGTCTCCATTTCTATTACCTCACCCACCGTTGAACCCATTGCATTATCTAATCCCGACGTTGGACCGCTTGAAGAACAAGCGATTGTGAAGGCATTGCGGACCGGTTGGATCGCACCGGCTGGGCCGGATCTCAATGCGTTTGAAGCCGAAGTAGCGGACCGGGCAGGTGTCGACCACGCGGTTGGGCTGGCTTCCGGGACCGCCGCACTGCACCTCGGATTGTTGGCCCTGGGCGTGGGCCCCGGTGATGTCGTCGTGACCTCAACGCTGACCTTCGCTGCCACCGCAAACGCGATCGTCTACACGGGTGCCGAGCCGTTTTTCCTCGACGTAGATCCCGCAACGGGCAACATGGATCCTGAACTGCTCGACATCGCTCTGCATGTGTTGGATCGTGCCAATAAACGTGTCGGCGCTGTGATTCCAGTAGACCTCTTTGGCAAGGCGGCTGACTATACGGCGATTGAAGAAATTGCCGCAAAATACGACGTACCAGTGCTAGCCGATGCGGCTGAAGCCGTCGGTGCACGCCATCACGGTAGACCCGTAGGCAGTTATGCAGACGCTGCGGTGTTTTCGTTCAACGGAAACAAAATCATGACGACCTCTGGTGGCGGCATGCTGGTCACCAACCGCGCAGAAGTCGCCGAATACGTCCGCTATCTTTCGACCCAGGCGCGCCAACCGGTCGCACACTATGAACACACCGATATTGGGTATAACTACCGACTGAGCAACCTGTTGGCCGCCTTAGGGCGTGCCCAGCTCCAACGCTTGGACGGGATGATCTCGCGTCGCCGTGCAGTGCGTCAGCAGTATCGACAGTGGTGTACCGCAAATGCGGGGGTCGAGATCCTGGGGGGTGGGATGGACCACGAAGACAACTGCTGGTTGACCCCGATCGTTTTCGATCAAGAACAAAACCCGGTCTCCGTTGAGGTCCTCATTCAAACGATGGCCCAGCACAGCATCGAAGCGCGCCGGATCTGGAAACCCATGCACTTACAACCGGTCTTTTCAGATGCGCGGAGTTTACTCACCGGTGCAGCCGAAATCCTCTTTGACACCGGCGTCTTGTTGCCCAGCGGTTCCAATATGACCGAAATCGAAGTAGAACGCGTCGTCGATGTGCTCGAAAACTTTGCCGGAGGTCGACGATGACAGCTCAGGGGACCACGCGCGATATTACCAAGCGGGCACTCGATATCTTCGGAGCCACCGTCGGGCTGATCGTGTTATCTCCGGTGTTCGCAGTGCTGTGGCTGTTGATTCGCCTCAAACTCGGTGGACCCGTTATTTTTGCGCAACAGCGCCCCGGCAAGGACGGCGAAATCTTCACGCTGCTGAAGTTCCGGAGCATGCTCGAAGAAAACCATGCCAAGGGTCAAATCACCGATGATCAACGCATGACACCGTTTGGTCGTCGCCTCCGGGCCACCAGCCTTGACGAATTGCCGACGCTGGTCAACGTGCTGAAAGGCGAGATGAGTCTGGTCGGCCCGCGACCACTGAATGTCGAATACCTGGACTTATACACCACTCGTCAGGCGCGTCGCCACGAAGTTCGGCCTGGTATCACTGGCCTAGCTCAAGTCAACGGGCGGAACTCGCTCACCTGGGAAGAACGCTTTGACCTCGACGTGCACTACGTCGACCACCACACCCTGTGGTTGGACCTGAAAATACTCTGGCAGACCGTCGCACAAGTCTTCAATACGGCGGATATCGAAAGCGGACTCATCACAACGATGCCGATCTTCGTTGGCGCCCCGCCCCGAGACGGACTGGTTGAAGAGCCGATGAGCGATCGTTGGCGCGACCTGCGCACCGCTTGGAGCCGCAGTGATGCGACCCAAAAGATTGGCGACTACCAGCACCTTGGCCTACCGAATACCGGCTGCTGGGTGTATTGCGATGAGCACCAAACACCAGTCGGAATCACCGGGCTGGCAGGCCTCGGTAGCACTCAGCTGCACGCCAGCATCATCTTGGCGCCGGGCTGGAACACCTCTGACGCGGTTGAGGCACTGCTGAATCGGCTGATTTATCACGGCAGATCCTACGACGCTCATCGTATCTACCTTCGACTGCCAGCCTCTACACGAGACCTCTACGACATCGCCGAGCAACTCGGTTTTGTCCCCCTCGATCTTCCTCAACTGAAGCCACAGAGTCACCACGACGCGCTGTATGTGGCCTTCGCAGCACAGACAGGAACATAGTCATGCGCATCATCATTAGTTCGGCAGGACGCCGCGTCTACCTCGTGCAATGGTTCCGGCAAGCACTCTATGAAGCCGGTATCCAAGGCGACGTCATTGTCCTGGATTACGATCCGAACGCTGCCACAGCCGCTGCGGCCGATGACTACCGTCCGGTCCCCGCTTTCACCAGCCCAGCATACGCTGATGCGCTGCTGGAACTCATTGACGAGCTTCAGCCGGACTTGTTCATCTCGCTGAACGACCATGAACTCACCGCTCTGTCCGAAGGCCTGGCAGACAAACTTCGGGCTCGCGGTGTGGTCACACCGGTGCTGGATCAAACAGCACATCGGGCAGTTGCCGACAAACTGGTTATGAGCCAGGTCTTGCAACGGGCCGGTATCTCTACACCACCTGCCGTGCTGCTATCGGATGTCGTCGCGGTCTACAAAATGCTCGCTGCTTCAAGCCACATCATTGTCAAAGATCGGTGGGGCAGCGGTTCTTCTGGACTACGTCGTTTCACTGCAGACCAGGCCTATCGATGGGTCGAGGGACGCTATGCGAATGCTTCCGATGAAGAAGCGCTGGGCTTTGATGCAATTATTGTTCAGCCTGACGTCGGTGGTCAGGAATTCGGTCTCGATGTGGTCACTGCGGTCCGTGGTGGACCGGTCGAAGGCGTACTGGCACGACAGAAACTCGGCATGCGGCACGGTGAAACGTCCAGCGCGATGACCGTCAAGAACACCCCGTTCATCGGCTTGGCCGCAGCGCTCAACGCGGCGCTGGGTATTCGCGGCAGCGTAGACGTCGATGTGATGCTCACCGACGATGGCGTCCCGTATGTTATTGACGTCAATCCACGTTTTGGTGGCGGCTATCCATTCGTCCACGTGGCCGGCGCGGATGTCCCGCACTTCTATCTAGCCTCGACCTTGGGGTTCACCCCGAGACCGGACTGGGATAACTACCGAGTCGGGCATATCGGCGCCAAACACGAAGGCATCATCGCCTTCGAAACGGCTGAAGTCAGCGCAGCGGAAACTGCCCCGGCACAACACGAACGGGTCCTGCCGCTATGACAACCACCCACACTTCACCAACCACCCCAACGCACAGAAGAAGGTAACGGCTCATGTTTCAGCACAGACGCGTTGGCTACCTACGAAACGTGGTGGACCGGCGAGAAGATAAGCCTGTCGAGCTGCGCGACTATTTTCGGATCCTCACCAAAAACTGGTGGATCGTGGTCGCCGGAGCCCTGCTTGGGTTGTTCGTAGGACTGGGAATTTCTGCGCTTATGACCCCGCGCTACGCTTCCACCACCACGTTATTCGTCTCGGTGCGTACCGGCGAAGAGGGTGCAGGGGACCTGTTCCAGGGAGCCACCTTCGCCGAAACAGCAGTCTTAAGCTACGTCGACATCGCCACCACCGCCATTGTGCTGGAGCAAGTGGCCGAAGAACTCGACGGAGCCTTTACCCGTCAGGAACTGGACAATAATCTCACCGTCACCTCACCCAGCGGCTCGGTGCTGATAGACATCACCGGGCACCACACAGAGCCTGAAACCGCTGCATTACTTGCCAACACGGTTGCTGAGGTTCTGACAGATGTGGTCGAAAACGACATTCAAGTTACCGATGAAGATCAAAGCAGCCCCGTACAAGTCCGCACCATCGACCCGGGATTAGTGCCCGAAGCTCCCGAGAGTCCTCGGATGATGCTCAATAGTGCACTTGGACTCATGGTCGGGCTAGGACTCGGTATTGGCGCAGCGGTGTTGCGCGGTCAACTGGACACCCGAGTGCACACGGTGAGCGACCTTGAAGAGGTCACCAACGTTCCAGTTGTAGGTCGTATCGCGCACGATGAGCGCATCACGCAGCGGCCGCTAGTAGTGCATGATGATCCTGGCAGCCCCCGGGCCGAAGCTTTCCGCACCTTGCGTACCAACTTGCAGTTCATTGCCCACCAGGATGACAAAAGGATCTTCGTGATCTCCAGCCCCACTCCGGGGGAGGGCAAAACCCACGTGGTCGCCAACTTGGCGGTCGTCTTAGCAGAATCAGGTGCCCGCGTCGCGCTAGTCGAAGCCGACCTGCGCAGGCCACGGCTAGCACAGGTCATGGGGATCGAAGGCGCAGTTGGCCTCAGCGATGTTTTGATCTCTCGGGCCACGCTCAGCGATGTCTTGCAGCCCTGGGGCACCGACAACCTCACCGTGCTACCAGCTGGACAAATTCCACCGAACCCCTCAGAAATGTTGGGCTTCCCTGAAATGCACGAATTGCTCAATGAACTCGCCGAAATGAACGATTATGTACTCGTCGATGCCCCGCCTGTTTTGCCTGTGACCGACGCAGCGATCTTAGCCGCTTACTCCTCTGGAACCTTGATGGTTAGCTCCATGGGGCAGACCAAACGACCTGACTTCATCCAAGCCATCGACTCATTAGAAAAGGTTGATGGCCAGGTCCTGGGCCTGATCGTGAACCGAGTACCGGTGCGCAGTTCTGACGCCGCCGGATTCATGCCCTACCGCTACGCGGATGACGAGCACACAGCTCGTGAAGGGAGGACCGCGTGACAATTCGTATCCTAACTATTTGTACCGGGAATATCTGCAGGTCGCCATTGGCCGCTCAACTCCTGGCGACCAAACTCGGTTCGACGCAGTTTCAGATCACGACCGGCGGAACCTCACCGGTCGTGGGAGAACCCATGCAGGAAATGATGCAGCGCATAGCACTTCGCATGGGTGCCCTCGAGGTGTCGGAGCACAGAGCCATCGGCATGACCCCAGATGTCGTCGCGAACGCCGACCTGATCCTGGGCATGGATCGTGATCACCGCCGCGCCGCAGCCCGGTTGTTACCCAACGCTGCTCGTCGTTCCTTCACCTTGCTTGAATTCGCGCATGTCGTGTCTTACATCGACGACGCTGCGATCGAAAATCAGGTTCGAACACTCGGTGATCCTATTCGCGACGCGTTGGAAATGGCAATGCGGATGCGCGGCGTGGTGCCGCGCTTGATCCCAGACCGGCTCTATGACGTCCCGGATCCATATGGGCGGTCGAAACAAGTCTATGAACGTTCGGCCAAACAAATCGAAGGGGCAGTGGACCAGATTGTCACCTTCTTTGACCGAACAGCTACGTTCACCGAGGTCACCACAGGACCAGATGACGCCGTCATCACCCCAGATAGCGAGTAACCAGGAATGTCATCAGTAAAACACCAGCTGCAACCACCAACCACCCCGGCGTTAGTGTTCGACGAGCCCAAGCTTGACCTCTTTGTCACGCGTTTTGAAAACGCCTTAGCTCAGCACTGGCCGCATTCAATCCTGTCGTACTCGTTCAAAACCAATGCCCTGCCCTGGTTACTGGCTTACATGCGCGACCGTGGCGTGTGGGCAGAGGTCGTGTCAGACACCGAATACAGGTTGGCCGAAACATTGGGGTATCGACCAGATCAGGTGGTCTTCAACGGGCCTATCAAAGGTCGCGAACAGCTCCGGTATGCGCTGCGCCACGGATCAGTCGTGAACTTGGATGCCAAACGCGAAGTCGGATGGGCCGCTGAACTGGCCCTGCAAGAACCAGAAACGCAGTTCTCGGTGGGACTGCGCGTCAATTGGGATCTCAATGCATACTGTCCGGGCGAAAGCCACAGCGGCAACGCGGCCAGTCGGTTCGGCTTCAACCCAGAAAATGGAGAACTCGACCGAGCGATCAATACCTTAACTGAAGCAGGCGTACGTATTGGCGGACTGCACATGCACCGCAACTCTTACACCCAAAGCGTTGACGTCTTCCGCGCTTCTGCCACCGTAGCTAAAGAACTCATCACCACCCGCAACCTGGCCTTGGACTGGTTGGATATCGGTGGCGGATTCTTCGGCGCTGAACACGGCAGCCCGACCTTTGAAGACTATGTCGTAGCTGTCAAAGACACCTTACAGGGAGTCGTTGACCCACAACGTACCCGACTGATCGTCGAACCCGGTGCCTCATTTGTCGCGGTGCCCCTGGAACTCCACGCCGGAGTGCTGGACGTCAAAGACGTCGAGGACACCACCTTTGTCGTGACCGACGGAAGTCGAACCAACATCGATCCGTTGTTCCGACGCCAACGCCCCTACGAATACCGCCTCGAGACCACAGCGACCACTACCCGTGGCCTCCAAACCGTCAGCGGTTACACCTGCATGGAAGACGATCGCCTCATGAATCTGGAAGATGAGCCTGCACTGCGGGTGGGCGACCGGATCATCTTCTACAAAGTCGGCGGCTACACGATGTGCTACCAAGCGACCTTCTTTAGTGAATTTGCTCCACCCGTCTACGTTCGCACCGCCGACGACTTTATCCAGGTCCGTGGCGAAGCCACGATTGAGGATTACCTCCGCGGCCACTCTTGGTTGCCGGCAAGTACAGTCCCCGCGCCACAAGTCGTCACGGTGCCAGGAGCATAAGTGATAACCATGTGGAAACAGATCTTCCAAAACGTAGCTTCAGGGCTTCGAACCGACTTGTTGCGTGATTCAAGCGATGACAGCAAACACTTAGTGGTGCTTTCACAGTGGTATCCCCCGGAACATCACATCTATGCACCTGATGTTGCTGCAGCAGCACAGCAACAGGGTTATCGAGTCACGGTGATTACCGGCTACCCGAACCGTCCCGGTGGAAAGCTCCACCCGGGGTATAAGCAACGGTTCAGCCACACCGAGATCATTGACGGCGTGACGGTCCGGCGCGTGCCGCTGGTGATCAACCACTCGCATAATGCACTCGAGCGGGTAGCAAACTTCCTGTCCTTTAGTCTCAGCGCCCTCACGGCCACCTCAACGATTAAAGACGCAGATGTCATCTATGCCTACGGGACACCTGCCACCGCAGCAATTCCGGCACAACTGTGGCGCAAGTTCTACGGCATCCCCTATGTGCTCCACGTCCAAGACCTCTGGCCCGAATCGGTCACCGGCTCGGGGATGCTCGGGAACGGGTGGCTCAATAAGACAGCAGGAGCTGTTCTGAATCTCTGGCTCAGGCGGCTCTACGGCAACGCCTCGAAACTGCTAACACTGTCCCCGGGGATGGCCCAGCTCCTAATAGACCGTGGGCACCGCGCCGACCAATGCGTCATCGTCTACAACTGGGCAGAAGAAGACACCCTGCAGCTGAAACCAGCCGAGACCTTTTCGTCCACGGGACTCAAGTTGTTGTACGCCGGCAACCTCGGTCCTATGCAAGATCTGGAAACGGCCATCGAAGCCGCCCGCAAACTCGAAGACCACCGTGACTTCGAATTCAAGATCGCAGGCGAAGGGGTGGCCGAGGAATCGCTGCGCGCGGCCGCAGAAGGTGCGCGAAGTGTGAAGTTTCTCGGCAATCTCAGCCATGAAGAAGTCGCACGACGATATCTTGAGGCGGATTTCCAGCTGGTAACCCTCAAAGACCTTCCCATTTTCCGTACGACTATTCCTTCAAAACTCCAAGTCAGTCTTGCCTCGGGCGTTCCGGTGATCACCACGGTAGCTGGAGACGTGGCGAACTTGGTTCTGAAGCACCAGGCAGGCATCGTGGCCGAACCGGAAAACCCCGAATCGCTTGCCAAAGCCATCACTCGGGCGTACGCCATGACTGCGGCTGAACGCGCTCAGATGGGCATCAACGCGCGCAAGCTGTATGAGCAGCTGATGTCTCACGAAGCCGGCACCACGCGAATCGTCTCAATTTTCAATGACCTTACAGACCAACACGCACGCAAAGTGCTAGTAAAGGAGATGTCATGAGCACGGGTAAAACAGTCCTCATCACAGGCGGTACAGGCTCATTCGGCAATACAGTTGCCAAGGCACTGTTAAAACGCGAGGACATCAAACAGATACGTGTCCTAAGTCGCGACGAAGCCAAACAAGACCAGATGCGGCACGCGATCAATGATGACCGTGTGCGCTTTTACCTCGGAGACGTTCGAGACTTCACTAGCGTAGAACGTGCCATGCGCTCGGTCGACTATGTTTTTCACGCAGCTGCTCTCAAACAAGTCCCATCTTGTGAATTCTTTCCAATGGAAGCTGTACGCACCAATGTTGTTGGCTCAGAAAACGTCGTCCGCGGGGCAGATCAGGCCGGCGTGGACTCGGTGGTATGTTTGTCCACAGATAAAGCGGTCTACCCCGTCAACGCGATGGGCATGAGCAAAGCGATGATGGAAAAAGTCGCGGTGGCCTATGGCCTCAATAACCAAGAGACTGATACGACCGTGTCGTGTGTGCGCTACGGTAACGTCATGTACTCTCGCGGCTCGGTAATCCCGTTGTTCATCCAGCAACTCAAGGCCGGTAAAGACCTCACGGTGACCAACCCGGACATGACGCGATTCATGATGTCTTTGCAAGACTCGGTCTCACTGGTGCAGTACGCATTCGAGAATGCGAAACAAGGCGACCTGTTTATCCGCAAGGCCAAGTCCTGCACGATCGGTAACTTGGCCCAAGCCGTTATCAACCTGTTCCAGTCATCAGCCAGCGTCCGAATCATCGGAACCCGTCACGCCGAGAAGGTCTCCGAAGCTCTAGCAAGCCGCGAAGAGCTCGCCCGCGCCACGGACATGGGTGAATACTTCCGGATCCCAGCCGACAACCGGGAACTCAACTATGAGCTCTACGTTGAACAAGGCGATAGAACACAACACTTCTTCCAAGACTACGATTCTCACACCGTTGAACGGATGAATATCGCCGAGACTGAAGACCTCCTGCTGACACTGCCGGAAGTTCGAGCCGAACTGGAACTGGCTGGCATCCAGGTCGCGGAACGGCTGGTCTCATGACAATTGCAATCACTGGTGCCGGCGGATTTCTAGGATTTCATGTGCGCGCCGCTGCCCAGGAAGCAGGGATAGAAACTGTCGGCGTCCCGGTCGGGGAGGCTTTTGATCTCGAGCAGGCGGTTGAGGCGATCAATAGTGCCGATAGGCTGATTCATCTGGCCGGGGTGAACCGAGGCACTGATCAAGAAGTAAGGAGGGGGAACATCTTATTTGCCGAACAGATTACCGCCGCCCTAGAAAAAGCCGAGCACCCTCCGGCCACCATTGTATATGCCAACAGTATTCAAGCAGATGACGACAACGCCTATGGGAATGCCAAACGTCTCGCCGCAACGAATCTAGGGCTGGCCGCGTTCTCAGCCCGGAGCGAGTTTTGTGACGTGAAGCTGCCGAATCTCTTTGGGGAATACGGGCGGCCGTTCTATAACTCCGTCACTGCTACCTTCTGTCACATCCTCGCCACGGGATATGAGCCTGAAGTGCATGAAGATCGCGAGTTGCAACTACTCCACGCTCAAAATGCGGCCGATGTTTTACTAGGCAACGCTAGTGAAAAACAGCTTGCTAGCTTGTCGCACTGGGAAACCGTGTGCGGGCTCAAAAGCACGCTGGAAGAATTCCACGCGACCTACTCAGCAGGGGAGATCCCTGATATCTCAACGAATTTCCGGCGCGACTTGTTCAATACCTACCGGTCCTATACCTTCCCGGATCACACACCGATCGATATCACTCGCCATGCTGATGAGCGTGGTTCATTCAGTGAAATCATCCGATCGCACGGCGGGACCGGACAGACTTCGTTTTCCACGACAGCCCCAGGGGTGATCCGCGGAGACCACTACCATCGTCGCAAAGTGGAGCGGTTTACCGTGTTATCCGGCGAAGCGGAAATTTGTCTCCGGCGACTCTTTGATGACAAGGTCTTTACCTATACCATCTCCGGCGACGAACCCAAGAGCGTAGATATGCCCACCCTGTACGCTCACAGTATCCGCAACATTGGCACCGAGCCGTTGTTTACCGCCTTTTGGACCAACGATCACTTTAATCCCGCCCAACCTGACACGATTGCAGAGATTGTTCAATGACGAAACGCCTCAAAGTGATGACCGTCGTGGGGACCAGGCCAGAAATTATTCGGCTGGCTTGCGTCATTCGGCGGCTCGAGTCCTCAACTGACCACGTACTGGTTCACACGGGGCAAAACTACGACTACGCCCTGAATGAAGTCTTCTTTGAAGACCTGGGTCTGCGAGCGCCAGATCATTTTTTAGGCGTAGAAACCACCTCGCTGGGAGCGGTCCTGGGCGATGTGCTGCGCGGAACAGAACATGTGCTGCTCGAGGAACAACCAGATGCGATGCTCGTGCTGGGTGACACCAATAGCTGTATCTCCGCAATTATGGCAAAACGTCTCAAAGTGCCGGTCTTTCACCTCGAAGCCGGTAATAGATCCTTCGATGCCAATGTGCCCGAAGAGATCAACCGGCACCTGGTCGATCACGTCGCTGACTACAACCTGGCTTACACCGAGCACTCTCGCCGAAATCTGTTAGCCGAAGGCTTGAAGCCACAAGACGTGATGGTGATGGGCTCGCCTATGCGCGAAGTGCTAGAGACCTACCGGCCTGCCATTGAAGCGTCCGACGTCCTTGAACGGCTTGATTTACCGGCACAACAGTTCCTACTAGCCAGTGTGCACCGGGAAGAAAATGTCGACCGCAAGGATCGGCTGGAATGCGTTCTCGCATCTCTGCAGGCAGTTGCAGAAGACCAGGGTATGCCACTGCTCGTTTCAACGCACCCGCGGACCCGCAAACGGCTTCTAGAATTTGGGCTGCACGCCGACAGCAACATTCGGCTGCATGAACCCCTGGGATTCCACGACTACAATAAACTGCAAATGTCAGCACGCTGTGTCATCTCCGACTCCGGGACCATTTCCGAAGAGTCCTCGATTCTTGGATTCCCGGCAGTTACGCTGCGCGATGCCATTGAGCGCCCCGAGGCCGTCGATACCGGTGCGATTGTGATTACCGGTCTGGATCCAGACGATGTCGTCGATGCGGTCCGCATGACCATCCACCAGCACGCGGCTGATGGCCCGACGACCATCCCGGATGACTATCAGATCACGGATTCTTCTCGTCGGGTGGTCAATTTCGTGCGCTCGCATGCCACTTTGCATCACCAGCTCAAAGGGATCCGACGATGACACAGCGAATCGTGGTCGACTGTGCGGGCGCTATGGTCGGGGGTGCTGCCCGCTTCCTCCGCGAGTTGCAGATCTATCTGGCGCAACAACGCAACCCAAACATTGAGCTCATCGGCCTTGGACGACAACTGAGCCCACAGTGGTTAGTTCAACGAGAACTCCAAGCAGCAACCGCCACCAGTCGGGTATCGCTCAATAACGTGGGGTTTGTGAATCCCCGGGGCAAAAATATCACGCTGCTACGGAACATTCTCCAATTTGCTCGCGCGGACGACTATCGGCGCTTGAGATTTGTCCCATCACGGCGACTGCGCACCCAAACACCGGTGGTTCGGACCCTTGCTAAGGCTTCTGACACGCTGGTCGTGCCATGTACGCGGATGGCACAGCAAGTCGCCGATATCTCCCCGGGGCTACAGAACAGTTTGGTGGTACGTTTTCACCCGATCACACAACCCTGTTGGGCTGGCGAGTGGCCTCGATGCCCACGAAGTGTGTTACTGCCGATTGTGCCCTCGCCTTATAAGCATCTTGATGAGCACATCCCAGAATTTTTAGCAGCCACTCAGGATATCGCCGGAGAACCCATCACACTGGTTGTCCCCACATTTGCCGAGGACCTGCCAGAGCTCGCATCACACCCGCAAGTACAGTTCATCGGCCCCCAGTCCTCTGAAGCGTTGGAGATGTGGTGGAAAGACTGCGGCGCAGTGTTATTCCCGACTGAATTTGAATCGTTTGGCTACCCGCTGGCCGAAGGCCGGGTGTATGGACGGCACGTGATAGCTCAAGATACAGCACAGAATCAAGAAATTGCTGGACCGGCCCTTAGGCCTTATATCCGCCATGACGCCGCCAGCTTACGTGCCGCGATTGAGGCAGCGCTTAATGCTCCGCCCACCCCGGATCCGACACCGTTTGATCCGCAAGCCTACTTTCAGTGGCTATTACACGAGGCGGCATAAGCCGAACCAAGACGGACTGTACCCCGGTTATGCGCCGGGGCGCAATCGTCTGCGGAAGAGTGGCTCATACCTGCGCTTTCTTCAGCAAAGCATTAATGGAATCAGACATTCCTTCAGGAGTAAATAACCGTGCGGCCGCACGGGCGACCTCGGCACGGTCTCTTCGATGCTTGGCTGCTGCAAATAAGCAGTCGGCTAGCCCATCAGTGGTGAGCTCTCCAACCAAGTAACCTAGCGTAGGGTCTGCCAATACTGTCCGCATATCTGAGTAATCATTGGCAATAACGGGCGTCCCAAGCACCAATGCTTCGGTAACCTTCGACGGAAAACCATATTTGAGCCGTCGCATCGAAGGGTCGCGCAGGGCAACCAACCAGTCAGCGCCGCCGACCAGACGAACCGTCTGCTGCCACTCGAGCCTGCCATGGTTCCGAATCGAGGCCGTTTCGCCGAGTGCTTCCATTTGCTCTAGTACGGCGGGGTCATCAGTACCGCCGACTATGTCTACTTCGAGCAGGCTTTTCAGCTCTGGATACCTCTCAAGTGCTGAGAGCGTGAGATCCAGGGACTCTTTATCCTTTGCCAGACGCGATTTATGGCGTCCAGGCACCACGATTCGAGTTCGCCGCACTCTGTTGTTGCTGTGCGCCGCAGCCTCTTTCTTCGGCTCGTGTTCGTGGAGTGGTGGCACGATCAAGGTCTCAGCTCCATCACTGGCCAGGTGCGATCGCATTTCTTCGCCAATGGCAAGACCGTAAGAGATCTTCCGCGGGAGCGATCTCATGAATATTTCGTATTGAGCTGGAAACAGCGTCAGCCAGCTGGCAAAACTAAAATCTGCCAGCCCCATCCATTCGTCGATATCAACTACCAGCGGAATGCCATGTTGACGGCAGTAATTCTCGACATCTCGGAAAGTCGCTGGGTTCGGGTCGAATAAGATCACCCGATCGGGAACCGGAAGCCCTGGTGGTTCAACTGCCGAGGGTCGAAATCTTCGAGGAATTTTCCGCAAGACTCCACTACGAGGCGCTGCCCCGCCACAAAAAATTTGCACTTCCGGGGGAAGATCTACCAGCTCTGCCACGTGACGAAGGTCTGTACCCTGGGGATCTGCCGTAATGAGATCAACTTGATGCCCGGCAAGAGCCAACGCCTTAACTACATTAGCGGTGCGCAAGACCCCCGGATTGAAACGAGACAATATTCCGCCGTGGTAGTGCCTAATGCGCATGTGGGCCTTCGCTTACGTAGTGATGGAAATGTTAGGAAATGACTTTTGCCAACCCTAAGACGCGGTTGATGGCTAGGCCCTGATCAACGTGGAAATTTGGCGGGACCTATGCGCCCTCGTCACTAAGACCATTCTAACTAACGTGCTCGGACTATTCCATCAAAACGCGGTACCGTTTAGACTAATAAGGGCACAAAAGTATATAAAGATACACAAAACTTCAAGTGAAATAACGACAAGAGTTCTCGAGACGCTTGTTCAGTCGCGGCTGTTGCAAGTTGCACGCTGCAAGGACCAGCGAGACTCAATTCAAAGTTGATCCGGTGAAGCAAAACATATCTGTGCCTTTGGATTAGAGGAGACCGCATGCTGTTCAGCGTAAAAATAAAGTGGTGGTATTCAGCATGACTGTACGGTGGGCTCGTCTGCAGTCATTGCGAGCTTTTCTGAAGGCTAGTTTGTCGAGTCGGAGAGCGTACGGCGCCGTAGTGACAACCGGGTTGTCGAGTATCGTCAATCTCGCGTTATCGGTATCGATTGCAAGAGCTGGCAGGATCGAAGAAGTGGCGCAATTTGCAATCGGCTTTGCTGGTTTTCTGGCGATTACCGGTATTACCCGGGCGATGGTTAGTGACCCGTCAGCGGCTCGACTTGTCGATCAACCCAAGCTGCGGTTGGGCGGAAGACAAGTGTCGCTCTACAGCCTCGGGTTCTCTATTCTGCTATTAAGCGTTGGGGTTCTACTCGACCAATCCTTTCTGGTGGTAGTCGGGGTCTTTGGCCATGCGGCCGCCATATACGACTATTCAAAATTCGCCTCCACGGTCTTCGGTCGACCCCGAGTCGCGGTCGCTCAAGAGACCTTTAAAACACTCGTGTTCATCCCAGCGATTTTCGCCCCGGTAATTGCTGGAAATCCTGTACTAATCTTTGCGATCTGGCTGATGGCCACTGCGATAGCTGGCTATGCGGGTGCGCTGAGCCAACGTATTAGCCTGCTCCCATCGTGGAAAAACCTGCAAGTTCCTATCCATGAATCAGCGTCTTACGCGCTGGACTACCTCCTTGGTGCAGGCACAACTCAGGCCACGACTTTTGTCTTGGGCGGCGTGGCTTCACCTCAGGTCAACGCCTCGATTCGGGGAGCTGGAACACTGCTTGGGCCGATTACGATGGTTGCCACCAGCGTGCAGGTGCTGATTATCCCGTTTCTGTCACGCAGACTTCGTATGAGCAATGACCTCGGACCGGCAGCAAATGTTTCCATAACGCTGGGTATAGTCGCCCTCCCACTTGCTGTTGCCGTAATTTTGCTACCAGACTCGTGGGGCACGGCTCTTTTGGGGGAGACGTGGCAATTAACCAAAGTTGTGCTGCCCATTCTCGCCGTAGAATTGCTAGCTACCCTGATGACCAATGTTCCCTTTGCAGGTCATAGAAGCCTCGGTGCATATAAACGTACGTTGATTCTACGGTCTATCCTGGCTCCAACCGCCCTGGTGAGTATCGTTTCAGCGGCCCTGCTCGGCGGCTACGTGTGGGCTGCATATGCCATCCTTGGCAATTCCCTACTTGGCGTCGTTACCTGGTGGGTCAGCTATCGCGGGCTAATGAAGAAAGCAGTGCCCGCCGAAAATCTGGAGCAGCCTGCTAAATAGCGGCACCAAGCCGTAAGGAACGCGGCTTCGTGGCGACCACCAAGATAGCAGCTGAGCGCTGCGTTAAAAGTTGACGATGACTGCCCGGTGTTTGCCAGCTGCGGTTTTTTCGATCTGACCGACATATTCAAAATTCACATTGACGGGGTAACCGAGCCGCTGGGTCAGATTCTTGTTGATTTCGGCTTCAGCCTGCGGCGCATCGTAATCTTGGGTCGAAACAATAACGTAGGTGAATGCGTCGAAGTCGGTTTGGATGATCTGACTTTCAGATATACCGGGCACCATTCTCAAGGTCACCGCCTCCATTAAGCCGATGCGGTTACCGTCTGGTGTCTTAATTAGATCCTGTGTTCGTCCGTGCAGCTCGTGGAGCACGGGCCATGTGATGCCGCAGTCACAGTGATGACCATCGCCCGACTTGCTAGCGGTGTCACCAATTGAGTATCGAACCAGGGGCATGTGCCGGTTCTGAAACCCGGTCACCACGATGCGCCCCGCTTCTCCAGGCGCCGCAGGTCGATCGGTTTCGAAGTCCAAGATCTCTACGTAGCCACGTGCCGGATGAATATGCAGACTGCGGTGCTCACATTCGAAGGCGAAGTGCTGGCCTTCTTGCGAGCCGTATTCGTTGTGGACTATCACGCCCAAGCGCTCTTCTATTACTCTGCGAGTTTCTGGAAAAAGCGTTTCCGAAGTAGCTACGCACCGGATCGTCCGACCCGGTATCTCATACGGCAGACCGTCCGGAAATAACCGCGCCAGCTGGCTCAGAGCAGAAGGAAAGCCGTGGATAAGTTCGGGTTTGAAGCCTTGAAGTAATTTCAGGATCTGATCCCGGTTGGTCTTATTCAGGTGGTATATCGATAGCGCTGCGTGCCTGGTGCCTGGCCATCTGACCGAGACCTGGTCTTGCATCAAAGAAGCCGAAAGATGCATAATGCGGGGCGACTTCAGGCCGCAAAATATTTCGTAGACTGACTGTACCAGGGCATTACTTCGCACTCTGCCGACCGGAGTCTGATAGATCACAAGTGGAGAGCCCGTCGTGCCACTGGTCGTCAGTTGCATGAGGAACCGAGATCTCGGTTGCCGAATAAACGCCGCCGTGTTTTGTTTGACCGTCGTTTTCTCCAAGATCGGCAGCCGACTAAAGTCCGTCATAAAGGTTTCTGGTGCCACGTCCCGTGGATACTGCGAGGTGTTCTGATAGTACGGCACGTGGCTAACGGCATTACGGTAGGTCGTATACAGAGACTTCTCTTGGAACGCATCGAACTGTTCCTTTGAGTAGTCTCGTGTTTTTCGCAGAAGCGTTGCATACGCTCTGCCGGCCCTATCGATAGAGGACCTTTTGAGCGCTTCCTTATTCGATAGAGCCATCGGAGCTTTCCTTCGCATCACAGTATAGATATCAGTTGGGCGTGAGTAGTGCGATGTGCGCTAGACAGTTCCCTTGGCGATAACGGTGAACTCTTCACGGCGTACGGTCGTTACACCGAGCTCGTACTTCAACAACTCGGGATCGTGTTTTAGTCCTGCCATTGCCCGGATAATCGCACCTGGCATGTCCGCCCCTGCTCGATGGCAGTATGGGTAACCGCCTCCCATGCGAGGGTTGATATCTATCATGTATGGATTGCCTGCGCTGTCTTCACGGAAGTCCACGTTCAAGGTGCCGATGGGGTTCAACAGAGCGCCCAGTTGTTCCATCAGCGGCGCGAATCGATCCCCAGACACGGTCGTAGCGACATCAGGGTCGCCGTCTCGCATCTGATCCGTCCGGCGCGCGAGGACACCCATAAGATCGCTCTGGCCATTAAGAGAAAACACTCCATCAACACCGAATTCATCACCCGGTAAAAACTCTTGGACGAGCACGGCTGATTTGTCGCCAGCGACTTTCTGACCATTTTTTCCGAGTGCGGACTCTGCTGATCTTTCGACGGCTTCGGCTACGGACCCTGCGGCCACGACCTCTAGCCCCGTAGATCCTGCACCGAAACGATGCTTGATCACGAATTTTTCATCACCAGCGCCATTTGTTGGCATGGTGTGAAGCTCAGAACCCAGGAAAGTTCGCGGTGTCGGAATGCCGCGCTCCATCAGCGCGCAGTACATTTTATGCTTATCCAACACGATCGAGTGCTCTTCAGGTGCAAGGACGGACACAACGCAACCCAAGGCGCGCAACTCCTCTGCTAACTCACCCGAAAGAGTCTGCATTTCGTAGTCGTTCATGCACAGAAACAGGTCAGGTCGCTCTTTGGTGAACCATTCCCGAATCCACGTGACATACTCGGGGCTGTTGTAGGCAGGGGTTTGATACGCGCGATCAGCTAAGCCAACGGTAGGACTTGTAGCGCGGTAATCGAGCGCAATAACTTCTCCAGGGATGTTTTGTTTTTGCAGTGAGTCTTTAAACCACTGAATATAGTGTGCGCGTCGGCCAGCCGAGGCGATCACGATCTTCAAGTCTTTGCTATTTGCCACCCTGGGTCTCCTTGGTGCTCTTCGAGGGTATGTGCGGTGATGGAGTGAACGCGACTTAGATGCTGCTTAAGGCACCGCAACGTCAGCTGCCTTCGTGGGTCGAGTAGTGCTCAGTGATCTCGTGAGTCGGCGATATGACGACTAACCGAGTTAGACAGTAAAACTACGACATTCAAGTAGTGACATATGTCACGACACTGTTATCGTATAACAATACCTCGCTATATGGCGAGTCGTATATGTCAAAAAGGTTTCTGTCCTCGCCAAAGGTGTGCTCAAAAGCCATCTTGAACCTCACTTCTGGCGGTACTATGAAAGTTGAAATTGAGGCCACTGGCCTCACGAGCCCGATGCGAGGATTAGATTGAGATGACGTCTCGTGGAAGTGCCTCTAAGGGGCGTCCCCGATCAACGAAGCACCTTGGCATTAAGCTTGTTGGTGCTGCGGTGATGGTTGTGCTCATCGGTTGGTTGATCTATGCCACGGTGAATATTCTGCATCCGACACAGGGGCAGTTGCAAGGACGCAGTGATGCCGTCGTCAGCTTGGCACCCCAAACACACCGCCTTTCTACAGCGCAAGAGCTTATTGGTAATGGAATGGCTGAAACGTTGATGATTTCGTATTATGATCACGATCCGTTGAACGGCAGCTCAGGGGCATCTGAAGCGTCCGGATTGCTAAGTACCTATTGTGACTCTGACCCAGAATATGAGATTCTGTGCTTCACTCCCGAGGAGAATGCGACGATCGGTGAAGCGTATGCTATTTCGAACACGGCTCATCAGCGGTCATGGGAGTCGCTCACTGTCGTAACTGATACCACGCACGCTTTCCGTACCCGATTCATCTTGAATAGTTGTCTGGGCAACGACTTTGACATCAATGTGGTGGTTGCTGAGCGTGACCTCTCGGCATCGGAGCTTGCGTGGCATGCAGTCTATGAAAATGCTGCCTTCGCGAAAGCGGCCTGGCAGACCACATGGCGATGCTAACCGCTGAGATATCACTTCAACATTAAACAGGTGACGTATGTCATCAGGCTGTTCTAAGATGGACTCACCGCGTCCGCGGAAAACTCTGAAACCGCACTGGTGACGTGCAAAGATAGGCCCTTCATGGATGGCTCACGCCGTTGGAGAGATAGAGCAAGGGCGGGAACTGTGAGACTCGCATGCGAACCCTGCTCATAGCAGCGCTGGCTGCAGTTTCAGTAGTTAACCCTTCCCTAGCTTTCCAAGTCGGCCCCGTCATTGCGCTAGTAGTCATAGTGTTGGGAGGCGTGACGCGACTAAAAGTGACCAGTGCCATGGTAGCGGTGGTCTTGTTGCTCATGTGGGTTACGCTTTCGACCGCCTGGGCACACGATGACAGCCTCGTGATTACGCTGCTCACGTGGTTCGTCTGTGGTCTCGCCTTCGTAGCCGTCCTCACCGCTATTGAGACTCGAGAGCAACTTCGCACTGTCTGTGTTGGCTACCTCATCGGTGCGGTTTACTCAGTCATGCGCACCATCATTTATGTCTCGGCGGGACACACTACCGGCGACCGCGTTACCGAGATAGGTGGTGTGAATGTTAACTACTTCGCCTACTCCCTAGCTACTGGGATGGCGGTCATCGTTTTGCTGTGGGTGACCGGATACCGCACCTGGAAGAGCGCGGTCTTGCTTCTCGCCACCGCGACAATCCTGGTCATTGGGATTGAAGTTACCCAAACGCGCGGAGCCTATCTGGGCATTGCCTTGGTGGTTGTTTGGATAGTTGCTTGGAAGGTCTTTCGACTGCGCAGTCCGATCGGTGCTGTAGTTGGCGTGGTGATTGCCGCCTTGCTCATCGTCACCGGGCTTACGGATCAAGCCTCCCTTGGTTTAGAGGGCGAGACGCGGGCGACCGGTGATTGGTCAGGGAGGCTTCCTATTTGGGAGGTAGCTCGCCAGCTATGGCTCGAGAATCCAATCGTAGGGGCCGGTATTGGAGTCTTCCAGCAAGAAGTAGGAACGAATATCGCAACCCATAACGCAGTGCTGGACGTAGGTGCAACGTTCGGACTCGTCGGTGTGCTGCTGTATTGCGCGGTCTTTTGGGCAGCACTGGGGCCCGGAAGTCGGGGAGTCCCGCAGCGAGAGAGGGCGCTGTTGATTGGCTGCTATCTTGCCGCTGCTGCCCCAGCTTTTCTTACAGGCGCTTGGGTCACGGCACCGGCGGCCTGGGTGGCGCTAGCGATCTTCGCGAGGCTCCAAGTGTTGGCCAGCGATAGACATGCCGCCGTGCCGGTTGGCTGATCCCTAAGGCCCGAACACGCACTTGCGGTTGTCGCTAGTAAACGCGGGTCTCTTCGTCGTTGGTCAGTCTGACGGTGGCAATCATGGAGGTCGCACCATGCCGGGTGCTGTGGAGATGACACCAAATACACGCGGGATGGCCAGGCGTTCTAGGTCGAATCGTTTTGGTGGAAGAGTGCTGCCTGGGTGTTGGGCGCAGACTTGGTCGGTGGGCTTGTCTATGCGACCGAGAACATTCTGAACCCATCTCAAGGGGACCTTCCGGCTCGTAATGACGTTGTCATGAGCTTAGCCCCGAAGACGCATCGGCACCCGACGGCGAGAGAGTTAGTTAACGGCGGAGTTGATGACACGCTCGTGGTCTCATATTTTGACCATGACCCATTGAACCGCGATTCGGGGCAATACGTCAGCCGTTCATGCAACTATAGGCGAGGCTTATGCCATGCCGAACTGGCCGGTAAACAGTCATGGGGATCTCTGACGATCGTAACGGATACCACCCACGTGTTCCGTACACGTTTTCTTTTAGAACGCTGTTTCGGAGATGACTACGACATCAATGTGATTGTTGCCGACCGGGGCCATGGTGCTAGGGAAAAAGCTTGGCACGTTGTCTATGAAAACGCAGCCTTTGTAAAAGCAGTCTGGCAAGCCACCTGGCGATGCTGAACGTCATTGGTCGTAGTTCTAAGTCAATATCGGTATTGTGTGAGTCCATACTCAGTTAGTGCCGTGTTATCAGACCGCGGTGGTTAGTACTCATCACAACTGAATATGGCTATGTCTGGGTGTATCTGACTGCCGAGGAATATTTGGAGTGTAATCTATGAAAAACCTCGTGATAATCGGGCAAGGATATGTGGGCTTGCCGCTAGCCCAGGCGGCAACCCTCTCTGGGTACAGTGTTACAGGCTTGGAAGTTAACCAGGCTATTGCTGATGACCTGAATGCGGGCACTTCTCATGTGGAGGATATCCCGCATCTCGCGCTGCAGGTCATGCTGGACAAGGGCTACCGGGCCACTACCGATAACACGGTCATAGGCGATGCTGACGTTGTGGTTATATGTGTTCCCACACCACTTGGAGATGCCGGACGACCAGACCTGACTGCAGTGGAATCTGCAGCAGCGGCAATAGCAGAGAACCTCGTCAAAAGGTCTTTAGTCATTCTCGAATCAACCACTTACCCCGGCACGACTGAAGAGCTGCTCCAGCCCGCCTTGGAAGTTGGTGGGCGTCGACTGGATGAAGATTTCTACCTTGCTTTCTCTCCCGAGCGCATCGATCCGGGAAACACGACGTGGCGGTTGGATAACACTCCCAAAGTGGTCGGCGGCGTTACGCAGTGTTCGGGTGATAAGGCCGTAGAATTCTACGAAAAATTCATTAGTGAAGTCGTTAAGGTAAAAGGCGCTAAGGAGGCTGAGACGGCCAAGCTCCTGGAAAACACCTATCGCCACATCAATATCGGTCTCGTCAACGAGATGGCCAAATTTAGTCACGAACTGGGTATCGATATCTGGGATGTCATTAACGCAGCGAAGACGAAGCCATTTGGCTTCCAAGCGTTCTATCCTGGTCCCGGTGTAGGTGGGCATTGTATTCCGATCGACCCTAGCTACCTGAACTACTCGGTTCGGAAAGCTCTGGGTCATCCGTTCCGTTTCGTTGATCTAGCCGAGGACATTAACAACTCGATGCCGGTGTACGTAGTGCAACGCATCCAAGACCTGCTGAACGACCAGGCGAAATCACTCAAGGGTTCCAAAGTGCTCCTGCTTGGCGTCAGCTATAAAGCAAACATCGCTGACCAACGCCACTCTCCGGCGATCCCAGCAGCGCACGCGTTAGCTGAAAAGGGCGCAGACCTGGTTTATCACGATGCTAACGTTCCAAAATGGGAAGTCGATGGGGTAGCTTACGAGTCCGTGCCTGACCTTGATGAAGCAATCCAGGACGCAGATATCGTCGTCATCTTGCAAGCGCATCGCGAATACGACTTCAACGATATTGCTTCGAAAGCCACATTGCTTTTCGACACTCGTGGAGTCACGGACGGCGCAAAATCGTACCGACTCTAAAGGTACTCGGGCGGCTTATTCGCAGCGGTAACTAAAATTACTACAGAGTTCAAGACAACATTAAATTAGTGACATATGTCATGACACTGGCATACAATATGAGTAGTCGCGCCCGCGACGGCCCTTGGTCATGCTGTGTGCAATGACTCTCAGGAAACTGCGCGCTCAACCTCATGCAGCTCCGATCATTGCACGTATCGGTCCAGGACATGCGCCAGGTAGAGCTGGCGACATTTCAGAAGTGCTTAGGTAGGACTTTTCATGGATCACTCACACACCGATGAAAAACTGCAGCCGCCCACCCCGGCATTCGTCGTTGACGTCCCGTTGCTCAAAAAATTCACAGATCGTTTTTTCCAAGCCATGAATACCTACTGGCCAAATTCGATCCTTGGCTACTCATTCAAAACAAACTCACTGCCCTGGCTGGTTGCGTTCATGCGTGATCATGGTGCATGGGCAGAAGTGGTCTCTGACGCCGAATACGAGCTGGCGCTAGCTTTGGGGTACACGCCTGACCGGGTTGTCTTCAACGGACCCTATAAAACGCGCGAGCGTCTACGGTCTTCTCTCATCGGTGGATCGATCGTCAACCTCGACGCCAAGCGTGATATCGACTGGACCATCGAACTCGCTCAGGAAATACCCGATCGAGAATTTGGTGTTGGGTTAAGAGTGAACTGGGATCTTGAGACGCGTTGTCCAGGAGAAAGTACATTCGGAGAACAGAAGAGTCGCTTCGGTTTCAGCCCTGAAAACGGTGAATTAGACCAAGCCATCAAAGCACTGAGCGCCGCTGGCGTACGGATCGCTGGTCTGCATGTACATCGGAACTCCCGCACGCAAAGCCTCAACGTCTACAAGGCTGCCGCCACCGTTGCTGCCGAGATTGTCGTTTCTCGTGGCTTAGACCTGGATTGGATCGATATCGGCGGGGGCTTTTTTGGTAGTGAAGATGGCAGCCCCACATTTGACGATTACATCCGCGTCATCCGGGAAACGATGGAGCCCGTCGTGGACGTTGACCGAACGTGCCTAATTACTGAACCAGGCGGCGCATTGGTGGCTGTGCCATTCGAATTTCACGCGAGCGTTGTAGATGTGAAAGACATTGAAGGTCAAACACTCGTACTGACTAATGCCAGTCGCACCAATCTCGACCCGCTGTTCCACAAGGATGGTTCTTACGATATCTGCCTCGACACGCAGAGCACCGCGCCGAAAGACACGCAGGTTCTGACCGGATTCACGCTAGTTGAGGCTGACCGTCTCATGAAGCTCAGAAACCAACCTGAACTCCAATTGGACGATCGAATCGTCTTCCATAAGGTGGGTGCCTACACCTTGGCCTTACAACCGTTATTTATCGAGTACTTGCCCGCTGTCTATGCGCGCACTGAAAATGAACTTACGCTCGTGCGCAAGAAATGGGGCGCAGCCGAGTATGTGCAGGGTAATTCCTGGGCTGAAGTTCCCGCTGCGGTCGAACCTACCGCGCTGCTGAAGCGCCCCGTGAACGGGGCACGCCAGACTCAACCGACCGCCTAAAATCTGCAGACTCTGTGGAGATACGCTCAGGCTACCCCTCCTCGTTTAGGGGGCCTCAATTCGCAGGAGCAGGTCATCGTTTTCGCTAGGAGTCCCAACGCCGTCGGTGTTATTTGTCAGGACCCAGAGCGAGCCATCGGGGGCAGTGGTGATCTCTCGGAGCCGCCCGAACTCTTCGACGAGATAATCCGTCGAGGTTTCAACGTCATCAAGTGGAATCTGCCAGAGGCGTTGGCCGCGGAGTGCAGCCATGTAGAGCGCGCCGTGTTGAATTTCAATGGCGCTCGGACTCGCTTCGGCCGGTGCCCATTGTTGCACCGGATCAATATATTCGGGTTCACCGCCGAAGCCTTCGTAATGGGGCCAGCCGTAGTTGCCGCCTGGTTCGATGACGTTTAGTTCGTCCCAGGTGGCTTCGCCAAATTCGCTGGAGTACATCGTGCCCTGCTCGTCCCAGGCCAGGCCTTGAGGGTTGCGATGTCCATAACTGTAGACGGGGGAGCCGTCGAAGGGATTGTCGTCGGGGATGTCACCCTGCGGGGTGAGTCGGAGGATCTTACCGGCCAACGAATTGAGATCTTGCGACTGACTGGGCTGCTGAGCATCACCAGTGGTGACATACAACATGCCATCAGGACCAAACGCGATGCGCCCGCCGTTGTGAGCCCCCGAAGCTGGGATGCCGACGAATATCTCCTGTGGAGAGCTAAGGTCGAAAGCACCGGGACCACCGATAAGATCGTAGCGTATGATCCGGTTATCTGAACCTGTGGTGAGATAAGCGTATAACTGATCCTGATGCACCGCGATACCTAATAAGCCACCTTCCCCTCCTTGAATAGCGGTTTGTTCGACCACACCCACCTCGCGAGTGTTCCCGTGAACATCTAATTCAATGACGCGCGCAGTATCGCGCTCGCTGATCAGCGGTGTTTCGTTCATAAACGCAATTGACCAGGGGGCCTCGAGATTCTCGGCCAATATCTCGACCCCACCCAGATCTGTCTCCACTGTGTCCAGCGGTTCGTATTCAATTGCTGTAGTTTCACCAGGGGCTGTTGTAGTGGAGGATGGTGGCGAATCCTGAGTTGTTTGATTGGTGTCTGTCTCAGACTCCTGCTCAGTCGCGCACCCGGCAACAAACACGAAGCCTATGATGATGATGAGAGCCAAGCTTGTATGGATGTTTCGTCCCAAAACTGGCCCCTTCGTCGCCCGTGTCCGGCTGTAAATGACGATTGTGGTGAGTGTCATATTAGTATGACATTTGACGGACGCAAGAACCAGGCTTTTGTGGCAAAAGTCGAGACCAATTAACTGCGCTATATTCCTGGCTGTGTTAACTGCAGTCATCATGTTCCCAGGTTTTGACCTGTGACGTCTTTCGTTCAAGTTTAAGCTGTTGTGTGATAACTTGCACTTAGCTGTGAATTTTAGGTCACGTTTTAGGGGAAGCTTTGAGTGAGTGGAATACGAATCGTGAAGAGCCGACCAATGCTGAAATACCACCGGACACCTCAGGCTCCGATCCTCAGACGAACCATTCCTCTCGCGTCAATCACAACTCGCTAGGCCAGGTCGTTGGTCGGGCTAAGCACCTCGCGTCACAGGCGCAGAATTACTATGAGCACACCATTAGCCCTGCTGTCGAGCGCTCGGGGGCGAAAGACTTTTATCAAAACAAGGTAGCATCACCATCCTAAGAGGCAGCCCAGTTGGTTCGGCAGCGTGCAACGGATCAGCGCGCGAGATTTACTGCAACCCCAGTCAGTCGCATCTCAATCGGGTTACTAATCGTCTCAGTGGTAGTGATTATTTGCACGTTTCTGCCCATGGGACCGACTTCTGTCGGTAGATATCTAAGCGCTGCGCGGAACATGGTGGACGGGAACTTTGAAGGTGTGAGCGGATTAGTTCTGGTTCAAGTGCTTGGCGTTCTCACCTCAATTGTGGCTGCGACTATATTGCGACTTTTGTTATTAGTGACCAGTGTGGCTTCGGTCGTAGCTATTGCCCTGCGGAGTGGACGCGCAAACAAGATTGCAGGACTTTCGGGCACGATTACAGGCCTGTTGGGGACATTGGTTGCTCTGCTCTCCTTGCTGGTGAGCACCAACCTCGAGAACATGCCGTTAGGGATAGGAACGATACTTTTGCTCATCGCGTCACTGGCACTCGCGATTGTGGCCGTATTCGTATGGCGTACATCGAAGGCATTTGCTATCCCCACCCATGCTCTCGAGGGATAGTTGCGGTTTAGCCCATGGAAACGACGATCTTCACTTCGCTGTCCTTATTTTCAATCAGACGGTGGAAGCCCTTCTCGACGATGTCGTCGGCGGTGATCCGACTCGTAATGAACGGGGCGAGATCAATCTTGCCACTTTGCACGAGTTCGATCGCGTCGGCGTGATCGTTCGCGTAGCCAATCGAACTGCCCATTTCGCGGTCTTGCATGGTCAGCTTGTTGGAGATGTCAAGGTCGATGGAATGAGTGTGAATAGCAACGACTTCAAGCCGACCTCCTGGCCCGAGCACATCGAGGAGTTGGTTCACGACGACTTCGACGCCGGCTGCATCGAAGGCGACTTCGGCGCCGGCACCGTTCGTATGCGACTTGACCACTTCATTGAGGTCTTCATTTGTCGGATCTACCACGACGTCTGCGACACCAGTTGACGACGCCATCTCACGGCGGGTGTTGGACACTTCACTGACAATCGTCGTGGCCCCGTAAGCCTTGACGACTGAGGCGACGAGCAAGCCAATCGGACCTGCACCGCCGACCACGACAGTTTGTCCGCTTTGCACTCCTGCGTGCTTCACAGCGTGGACGGCCACGGACAGTGGTTCGATCATCGCGGCCTGGTCGAGTGGCATGTCACCGACGGGGTGGACCCAGCGCTCTTCGACGACAATATGTTCGCTCAAGCCCCCGCCGAGCCCGGAGATACCGATGAATCCCATCTTCTCGCACAGGTTATAGGCGCCTTTCTGACAGGCCGGGCATGTCCCGTCGACCATCAGTGGTTCAACAACGACGGAGTCGCCAACTTTTAGACCCTCAACGCCTTCGCCAATTTCCTCCACCACACCGGAGAATTCGTGGCCAAGAACTACCGGCAGGGTCTCACCGGACAGTGGGTGCGGTTCATTCGTGGTGGGAGCCGGCGGCATGGGCCCGTCGTGGTACAGGTGGAGGTCGCTGCCGCAGATACCGTTAAACTTGGGCGCGATCTTGACCGTGCCGGCCCGGACCTGGGGTTCGTCGATCTCCTCAATGCGGAGGTCTTCTTTGCCGTAGTACATGACTGCTTTCATCGTGTTCCCTCCGGTGGCCGCTGAACGCGTGCCTGTTAAGTCTTTCAATTTCGAGCCTAACGGACAGGTGATTTTGATTGAAGGGTGGTTGGGTGCTTGATGGCTGACGGATCCGAGGGATGCGTCGGCTGATACCAATTGCTTCGTTATTGTTCCTGTTTGAAATGCTGTGGTTCAATGCCACAGCCGATGATCTTGTTGTACAAGATTTTGTGCCCTTACCTCCCTGAGATTGCGGAGCCTATCGAGCCCAGCCGAGCATGCTTTAGCGTTGGAAACATTGCAGAGTCGAAACAGAGGCGGGTGACGTAGGTGGAGCTTTGCCTTACCAATTGTCCAGCAGAGGTGGTTGATAACGCATGCTGACAGCCGTCCTGATCCTCTTGCTGGGGATCATTGTCATTTTGGCGATCATTGCCGCAGGCGGGTACTTTGTTGCCCAAGAATTTGCGTACATGTCAGTGGATCGCTCGCGCCTAGAAGCTGAAGCGCAAGCGGGTGACCGGGCTGCTGAAGCGGCACTGAAAGTCACACGTCGCACATCATTTATGCTCTCCGGAGCGCAACTCGGCATCACCGTGACCGGCCTGATGGTCGGATACGTCGCAGAACCGTTAATCGGTCAAAGCCTGGGTACATTGCTGGGCGGGGTCGGGATTGAACCGGCCGTAAGTATTTCCATCGGCACCGTTCTGGCACTGGCAATCTCTACGATCGTGCAGATGATTTTTGGTGAGTTGTACCCCAAGAACTTAGCGATCGCCAACGCCGGACCGATGGCTCGTGGTCTAGCGAAGTCCACCAACATTTATCTTGCACTCTTTGGATGGCTGATCACGATCTTCGATCACGCGGCGAATCTGCTGCTTCGCATGGTCGGTATCAAACCTGTCGAAGATGTCGACAGTAGTGCAACTGCCAGTGACCTCAAACGGATCGTGGCAGACTCTCGACAGTCGGGTCACCTCGATGATGACCTCTCATTGTTGATTGACCGGATCCTGGATTACCCAGAGCGCGATGTTGAACATGCAATGGTGCCGTGGTCCTCAATTGACGTCATCAATCCCGATGCCACAATTGCTGAAGTCCGCTCCATGATGGCCACAGCACACACCCGCTACCCGGTACTGGATGAGAACAATATCCCGGTTGGGGTGGTGAACCTCTTGGACGTTCTAGCCGCGAAAGATCATGAGGTCCCGGTCAGTTCGATCATGCGCGAGCCAGTCACCGTTCCGCCGGTCATGATGCTGCCGCAAGCACAAGCCCGAATGATCGAAGCCGGGAGCAAAGTAGCGTGCGTCGTTGATGAGTATGGCCACCTCGACGGAATTGTCACCTTAGAAGACCTCGCTGAAGAAGTCGTCGGTGAACTCACCGATGAACACGATGCTGAGGTTCCTGAGCTGATTCAAGAACAGGGAGAAGCATCGTGGCGGGTCAGCGGTGATACACCCATCGACGAAGTTGAACGCGAAATCGGCCATCAGTTGCCACGCGGCGACTTCGAAACGATTTCCGGCATGCTCATCGACCATCTGAAAGATTTGCCGACAGTCGATCAGCATATTCGCATTCAGCTCCCACAGCTGCCATCCGATCTGGTCAAGGATGAACCGGTCACCCGGTGTCTTACTGCCAGGGTGGTTGAAATAGAACATCGCGTGCCAACCGTGGTGGAACTTTCTATTGACGTCACCAGTGACAATGCCGAGACGCAGGAGGGAACTAGCTCATGACCAACCCATGGATCGTGATCATCGTGACCGTGGGGATTATCATCCTCAGTGCGTTCTTTGTCATTATGGAATTCTCCCTGATGGGAGCACGCCGCTACCGTCTCGAAGCAAAGGCTGAAACCAGCCGATCAGCCCGGGCTGCGCTCAAAGGCATCAATGAGCTGACCATCATGCTGGCCGGTGCGCAACTGGGCATCACGGCTTGCACCTTTGCTTTAGGTGCAATCACCAAACCGGCCGTAGATGCCTGGCTGTCCCCATTATTAGAAGCCACCGGGATGCCAGGATGGATCTCCGATAGCGGATCATTCATTCTTTCGCTGCTCGTGGTGACCTTCCTCCACCTGGTCATCGGTGAAATGGCTCCCAAATCCATCGCAATCGCCTTCCCGGAACAGACCGCAATGGCCACAGCCTTGCCAGCTAGGGGTTTTGTCTGGGTTCTGGGCCCGCTGCTACGTTGGATCAACAGGATTGCCAACCGACTCGTCAAGGCATCCGGTGTGGAACCAGTCGACCGGGCTGCTGTCGGTGGCCAAGATGCGGCTACCATACGCCACTTGGTCGAACATTCTGCTTCAGTGGGTACTCTGCAGGCGGATGTCGGCAAACCAGTTTCGGAAGCCTTGGAATTGGAAACCCTTCAAATCGACGAGCTCATCGCCGACGACCAGGTCCTGGCTGAAGTTGCGGCAACAGACACCGTCGCCGATCTGCAGCAAGCCGCGATTGACTCCCAACATCTTCGCATTCTGGTCCGTCAAGATCAGGGCTCCGTGGGGGTAGTTCATGTGCGGGATACCTTAACGGAACCCACAGATCGTATTGTTGGGGAGCTGGCTCGAGAGACGCTGAACATTCCAGCGGGCACGCCGGTCCACGAAGCCTTGCGCACCATGCGCGATGCGAGCGAACAACTTGCTGTGGTTGTAGGGGATAACGGGCCGCTGGGGATCATCACGTTCTATGATGCAATCCGGCAACTGCTGCCCAGCCAAGAATCCCGCGCAGAGTCATGACACGCGAGCGCCAGGTCCTAACCCGCTCAGTTTGGATTGGTCGACGATTCCTCTGGGTGGCGCTCGTCCTGGGCCTCGTGCACGCGTTTTGGAGCTTCTACTGGGCTTTTGGCGGCACCTGGATGTTAGACACCGTTGGCCAATGGGCGGTCGTGAGCCAACTTCAGCAACCGATGATCTCGTTCTTCGTGCTCTTTGGCATTGGCTTGCTCAAGACAGCAGCGGCGATCATTCCGGTGGTCGTCGAATACGGCAAACTCGGTGGGAGACGATTCTGGCGGCTGATCAGTTGGATCGGCGGGGTCGGACTCGTCCTCTATGGCGGTGTGTATGCGACGACAGCGATCCTCGTGTTGACCGGAGTACTCGATCCAGGAACGGCTTACAACACACCGGTGATGCTCGGCCACGCTCTGCTGTGGGATCCCCTGTTCTTCTTTTGGGGACTGAGTCTCGTGATCGCATTGGTCCTGACGCGACATAACGCACCCAGATCATGACATGAATTCAGTTTTCGACAGTAGCCTCTCGGACTGGCGACTCTGGTTGCGTAGGCTCATAGTAATGCACAACGATCAGCCGCTTGGCTACAACGATGGGAGCCCGTTGACCTCACAGAATCTGACCTGGGTCGAACAAGATACCAGCCTTGGGGTTGAAGCCGATCTGGCGTATTCGACCACCCTGCTGCGAGCGGTGCAACATAACAAACTCTCTGGACCCCTCGTGCGCCTCTACCGACCGGAACCCACCGTGTCGTTTGGGCAACAAGATACTCGCATGCCCGGTTACGACGACGCCCAACAACGATGCCACCAGCACGGTTTCACACCGACCGTCCGAAAAGTTGGCGGTCGAGCCGCTGCCTACCACCGCGGCTCGCTGATTATCGACCACCTCCAACCCGAACCGGACGCGATGTTTGGTTTCCGGCAGCGGTTTGAGTACTTTGGTGAGCTCTTCACGGAAGTCCTGGGGCGATTCGGTGTCGATGCAGCGGTTGGGGAGATCCCCAATGAGTATTGCGCAGGTGAATACTCGGTTCACGCCATCTTGAGTCCAGCACATCGCATCAAACTCGCAGGGACCGCTCAACGAGTGGTCAAAGGAGCGTGGCTCTTTTCAACCAGCCTCGTGGTTGAAAATGCTGCGCCGGTCCGCGACGTACTCACCGACGTGTATCACGCTTTAGACCTCCCGCTCGACCCGCACACTGTCGGAGCCATCGAGGACGCTGCGCCAGGAGTCACCGTGGAAGACGTTATCGATGAACTCCAACTGGTCTATCAGCGGCAGTTGACCACAAAGTTAGGTGGAGAAAATGCGCTAGAGATCGTGGAGATACCGTGGTCGAACCTACAGCAACAAGTCCCTTTGAGCGGCAGCGAGTAACAGCATAGATAGGGTCGCCGTCACCATGATGTCACTATGTGACGGCGTATCCGAAAGCTAAAAGAACTCTTCGTCGTGCGTTGGAAGCGCGGGATTGCAACGAAGTTCGTCTTCAAGTCCTGGTAGTTCAGCATGAGCAACGTCACGTGGTTATTTTTGACCTCGTGATGACTTTCCGTGTCAAGCTAGCGTTCATGACAACACTCTTGAACCCTGTAAGAAAATATCCAATACTCGACGACATCGCGCTCCTGTTGGCACGCATTGCGCT
>DATBUK010000143.1:0-50167 GCA_036516155.1 Yaniella sp. | reverse complement strand
CCTGGTGGCTCCGGTCGCGTCAGTGACCGAGCGGCCTGACCTGGGCACTGGCGTCGCACTGGTCGCACTGGTCGTCGACGCACCACAATTAGATAACCAACCGCGTGGCACCGGCATGCTGGTCTCACCAGCCGCCGATACCGTGGCTGCCAAAGCGGCAACACATGTGACCGCGAAATGGGACTGGGCCGACCAAGCAGCACGTCGTCAGGCTCCGCACCGGCACGTATTGCGACTCAGCTACGGCCGGATCAACGATCCGACCGATGGATCCGCACCCGGTTTCCACACCGCAGACGATGAGCTCTACCAGCTCGCTTTGGCCGACGCCGCCGCGATGTTTGGCGTGGAAAACGCCGCGCTTTCCGAGTCGGTTGTCGCCCACCACGTGGTGCGCTGGCGTCACGAAATGCCAGTGACGACCCCAGAGAATGCCCAGCGTTTGGACGCGATCCGCCAGGCAGCGGATGCGACCGACTGGTTGCACGTCACCGGCGCCTGGTTTGCTGGCACCGGATTAGCCGCCATCGCGCAACACACGAAAAACTTCAATCCACTACAGTAATTTCTACATGCCGTAGAAAAACGTCGAGCACTACGAGGAGTAATACGTTGACTGAAACAACCAAAGTCGTTCAAGGTGAAGAATCAGCCACCAGCTGGTTCACGACCTACACCGTTTTCGCCCGCAAAAACGATGCCCCACCAAAATCAGATGCCGAAGTCGCGACCGACAACGCTGAATTCAACACGCTCATCGAAAAGCTCGACGACCAAGGTGTCACCCTCCGCGGGCTCTACGACGTCTCCGGCATGCGTGCTGAAGCCGACATTATGGTGTGGATGTGGTCCAAGTCCCCAGAAGCGCTTCAAGAGGCAATCCGTCAGGTCCGTCGTCAGGGGCTGTTCTCGGGTACCAAGATGGTCTTCACCGCGATGGGCGCCGACCGCATGGCAGAGTTCAACCCCGAACACGTTCCAGCGTTCACCGAGGGCCGCAAGCCCCGCAAATGGCTGTGCTTCTACCCGTTCGTGCGCTCCTACGACTGGTATACCCTGGATCCCAAGGAGCGCGCCCGCATGCTGCGCGATCACGGTCAGCTGGGCCAAGAATTCCCCGACGTCTGGGCCAATACCGTGTCGGCATTTGGTCTCAACGACTGGGAATGGCTGCTCGGCCTGGAATCCCCACGCCTGGATCTGCTGGTCGACATGATGCGCTCGCTGCGCAATAATGAGACCCGTCACTATGTCCGTGAAGAAGTGCCGTTCTACACCGGCCGCTACATCGAAGTCGACGAAGTTGCTGAGGTGCTGGCCTAATGGCCTACCGTATTGGAACTCGCGGGTCCGCGTTAGCCACAACCCAAACCCAATGGGTGGCCGATGCGATGACCGACGATGAAACCACCTTCGAGCAGGTCATCATCAAAACCAAAGGCGACGTCACGACTGGCTCCCTAGCCAATCTTGGCGGGACCGGGGTCTTTGCCACCGCACTGCGTCAAGCCGTCATTGACGAAGAAGTCGATATGGCCGTGCACTCGTTGAAGGACCTGCCGGCCAAACAGCCCGCTGAGTTGCGCATCGCCGCCATCCCAGAACGCGCCGATATGCGCGACGCGCTATGCGCATCACACGGGATGACGTTAGATACGTTGCCCAAGGGGGCCCGCATTGGAACGGGGTCGCCACGACGTGTTGCACAATTGCTGGCACTACGGCCCGATTTGGAAATGGTCGATATCCGCGGCAACGTCCACACCCGACTGGCACGCGTTGCCGGGTATGAACACCACCACGATAATGCCCCCGCAGCGGCCGGGTCACCCAAGGGCGACCTCGATGCCGTGGTACTAGCATGTGCCGGTATCGACCGGCTCGGCCTGGACTGGGCGATCACCCAGCGCATTGATCCAGACATCATGCTTCCAGCACCCGGCCAGGGGTCACTAGCCGTTGAAGTGTCCGCGGCCAGGACCCTCGATGCACCGCTGAGCAACGCGCTGGCGCGCCATGAGCACACCGGCGCACGATTAGAAGCTACCGCCGAGCGTGCGGTGTTGGAAACGCTGGAAGCCGGTTGTGCCGCCCCGCTGGGCGGCTTAGCCCGATACGCCGACGGCACCCTCAGCCTCGATGCGATTGTGGCAGCTATGGACGGATCGAAAACCATCCGCAGACATGCAACCACACGACTCGAAGCCGATGAGGTCAATGAGGCCACGCTCGAGGCAGCCTATGCCCTCGGGGTTGAAGTAGCCCAGATGATGATCGACGATGGCGCCGACCTCCTGCCGCCGGGACCCGCTCGCGGCAATCGATGAGGATCATCTTGACCCGACAACCTACTCAAGCCGGCCAGATTGAGGCCGGTCTTGAGGGGTTGGGCTACCGGATCGGGTTTTTGCCCTTGACCGACTTTCAACTCCCAACCGATCTGGGCGCTGTGGACGACCTCATCACCGGCCTGCATCAGGGTCGGTGGCACCGTGTATTATTCACCAGCCCGAACACCATTCGTGCGCTCATTGCCCGCGGTTGGCAACCTGCGGTTACCGAAGCCCACACCAATATTGCAGTCACCGGTCCCGGCACCGCGCGCGTCCTCCACGAACACGGGGCGACGCGGACCCCGTGGATGCCAGCCAATGACGCTTCGGCAGCCGGCATCCTGGAACAGTTCCCTGCCGGACCCGGTCGCCTGGCCTTACCGCAGGGTGCGGCCGCCGGCGATGCGATGCGACAGGGCCTGACCCAGCGCGGGTGGGAGGTCAGCCACGTGATCGCGTATCACACGGTCGACTACCCGGCACCAGCTGATCGTGCGCTCCTTCCTGCCCGGGACGATGTTCTGGCCCCCGGTGATATCCGTGCCGATGACGTCGTCGTCCTGACCGCTCCGTCGGCAGCACGACGATGGGCGCAGGTCGGCGTCCCCGTCGCCGCCGTGATTGCTATCGGCCAGCCGACGCGCCGGGCAGCCGAACACCACGCCATCGATCTTGCCGCTACCGCGACCTCGCCCGATGCCCAGGGCATCGCCGAAGTCCTGACAACCGTTTAACCTTTTCGAAAGGACATCATGTTTCCGCATCGTTCGCGCCGCCTGCGCCAATCAGCCCCCATGCGCAACCTGGTCGCACAAAACCGTCTGGCGCCAGCCGACCTGATCTTGCCGGTCTTCGTCAAAGAGGGCACCAACGAGCCAATCGACATTTCCTCGATGCCGGGTGTGCAACAGCACAGTATGGACTCGCTCAAAGCCGCAGCCCACGACGCGGTCGAGGCCGGCGTCGGGGGCATCATGCTGTTCGGAGTACCAGCAACGCTCGACGCTCGTGGTACCGCCGGCGTCGACCCGGACGGCATCCTCAACGTGGCCATTCGGGAAGTGAACGCCGTAGTGGGCGACAATATCGTCGTGATGGCTGATACCTGCCTGGACGAATTCACCGATCATGGCCACTGCGGCGTGCTCGATAAACACGGCAACGTCGATAACGACGAAACCAACCAGATCTATGCGCGCATGGCCGTTGCTCAGGCCGAGGCCGGTGTCCACGTGGTGTCCCCGTCGGGCATGATGGACGGGCAAGTTGCGGTCATCCGCGACGCCCTGGACGAAGCTGGTCATACCAACACCGCCATCCTGGCGTACTCAGCCAAATACGCCTCGGCGTTTTACGGACCCTTCCGTGAAGCCGTCGACTCGGCACTGACCGGTGACCGCAAGACCTACCAAATGGATTCGGCTAACCGGACAGAAGCCATCCTCGAAACCGAGCTCGACGTTCAAGAGGGCGCTGACATGGTCATGGTCAAACCGGCAATGTCGTACCTCGACATCCTGCGCGATGTGGCCAACGCGTCCCCGGTACCGGTCGCCGCGTACCAAATCTCTGGTGAATACGCGATGATCGAGGCCGCCTCGGCCAACGGCTGGATTGAACGTGAACCGGCCATGTTGGAATCGTTGACGGCCATCCGCCGTGCCGGCGCGCAGAATATTCTGACCTATTACGCTACTGAAGCTGCCCGTCTACTTGCCTAGGAGTTTTTGCATGACTACCAATCAACAAGCCTTCGATACCGCCCGTGCCATTAT
This sequence comes from Yaniella sp., assembly GCA_036516155.1. Taxonomy (GTDB): domain Bacteria; phylum Actinomycetota; class Actinomycetes; order Actinomycetales; family Micrococcaceae; genus Yaniella. Next base: position 46,059 of record DATBUK010000143.1, on the reverse strand, counting down.
CCCCGGGGGAGTGAACTCGCCGGTGCGTGGTTTTGGTTCCGTCGGCGGAACGCCAGCAGCCATGGTCAAGGCCTCCGGCCCGTACCTGACCGACGTCGAAGGCAAGACCTATGTCGACCTGGTCGGCTCCTGGGGGCCGATGCTACTGGGGCACAACCACCCGGCAGTCGTCGACGCGGTGCATCAGGCCGTGGACGCTGGATTATCATTTGGCACCTCGACACCAGGTGAAGCGAAACTGGCCGAGCTAATTGCCGAGATCATGCCGGTCGAGCGCGTGCGTTTCGTCTCGACGGGAACCGAAGCCACCATGACGGCTATCCGGCTGGCCCGCGGTGCTACCGGTCGCAACCTCATCATTAAATTTGCCGGCTGCTACCACGGTCACTCCGACGGACTGTTGGCTGCAGCGGGTTCCGGCTTGGCCACCCACGCCCTGCCGGATTCGGCCGGGGTCCCAGAAGCTATCACCAGCCAAACGCTGGTACTGCCGTATAACGACGAACAAGCTGTCAAACAAGCCTTCGAAACCTACCCCGATCAGATTGCTGGGATCATCACGGAATCCGCGCCCGCGAATATGGGCGTGGTGCCACCGAAACCCGGTTTCAACGCGTTCTTGCGCGACATCACCACCCAGCACGGTGCGGTCTTCATCATGGACGAAGTCCTGACTGGCTTCCGCGCAAGCGCCACAGGTGGTTGGGGCCTGGAAAACGCCGACTGGACACCGGATCTGTTCACGTTCGGCAAGGTAATCGGTGGCGGATTGCCCGTTGCTTCCGTGGCCGGATCGGCAGCGGTCATGGACCTGTTAGCACCTGTTGGGCCGGTCTATCAGGCCGGGACGCTCTCGGGTAACCCAATCGCCATGGCCGCCGGCTATGCAACCTTGACCAACGCAACAGACGACGTATATGCCACCATCAGTCAACGCTCCACCCAGCTGCGCTCCATGGTTACCGAAGCACTCAATGCCGAAGGTGTGAATCACTCCATTCAGCACGCCGGCTCCCTGTTTTCGATTACGTTTGGCACCGCGGACACCCCGGTCATTGATTACGCCACGGCACAAGCACAGGAAGCATTCCGGTACGGTCCGTTTTTCCACGCCATGCTTGACCACGGCATCTACTTGGCACCGTCAGTCTTCGAGGCCTGGTTTGTTTCCGCCGCCCACGATGACGACGCGATGACTCAGATCGCGGAGGCCCTCCCGGCTGCAGCCAAAGCCGCAGCCAGCGCTACGGCCTAGAACATTTGTTTAACTAACATCCGCCGACTCTGCTACAGGGTCGGCGGATGGTGGTTTAAGCGCCGATCTGCACAGATACCGGCCTCCGAAGCTGAAGACTGTCTGTACGGGGAGCCAGAGTCTTCTGGAATTAATCAAAACCTGTTGTATGCCCTTCGCCACCCGCGTAGTCTTTCGGTATAACTGCCAGTGAACATTCGAACATTGGAGACCGATGGGTAACAACGCAGGACAGTTAGCACTCCTAGCAGCGGGATATGCACTAGGTAAATCTAAGAAGTTGCGAACAGCCCTGCTGGTTGCAGGTGGCGTTGCATTTGGCCGCATGACGGCCCCGAGTGGTGATGGCGAAGGTAAAGGTTCGCTATTGAGCGGTTTAGCCAATTCAGACTTGGCGAACAGCGCTCGCGAGATCGTGACCTCGACCGCGTCAAAGAGTCTCGAAGCTCTCAACGAAAACCTCCAGAGTCGCACCGAAGCGTTGCGTGACCAGTCGTCGGATGAGTCGACTGGTGAGGAAGAAGAGCAAACTGACGAGGAACAAACACCGGAAGAATCAGAAGAAGCTGAAACTTCAGAAGAGACCTCGTCGAATTCGAAGAAGAGCGGAGGCAAGTAACATGGCCGAAGAGTCCAAACAAACCGAAGATCAGGCGCAGTCCGGTTCCGGGAGCTTTCTCGACTCGCTTCCGCTTGATGATCTGAAAACCAATTTCTCTGAATTCGCGAGCGCCTGGGGCGAAAATGCTCTCAAGGGACTCGGGGATAAAGTCACCGACTTTGTTGACCGGATGAGTTCGGGAGACAGCCCCATGGGACAGGCTGCCGCGAAGGGCGCCGAAAAGTTAGCCGAGGGTGAGTCTCCACTGAAAGCCGGCCTATCCGGCGCTGCTGCCGGGGCCAAAGAGCAAGTCAAAGAGGCTTTCGGTGGCGGTTCCAAGAGCGGCGGGGGCAAGAAGCAAAAGGTCACGAACATCGTTGAATCAGTTGATGTTGGTGTCCCCATCTCGGTCGCATATAACCAATGGACCCAGTTTCAGGACTGGACCAGCTTCATGAAAAAGGTCGAGAACGTCGACCAAAAATCTGAAGAAAAACTGAGCTTCAAGGGTCAGGTGTTCTGGTCGCACCGAACATGGGAATCGACTATTATTCAGCAGGTCCCGGACGAACAAATCGTCTGGCGGTCCACGGGTCAAAAAGGTTACTTTGACGGCGCTGTCACATTCCATGAGTTGACCCCGAATCTGACCCGCATTGTTGCTGTAGTCGAATACTATCCGCAGGGCTTCATGGAGAAGACCGGGAACATCTGGCGAGCCGTTGGCCGTCGTGTGCAAGTGGAGTTCAAGCGCTACGTCCGACAGGTTATGACGAGAACCATCCTGGACCCAGAAGGTGTCGAAGGATGGCGCGGAGAGATTCGCGATTCTGAAGTCGTGCGGACCCATGAGGAAGTCGTCGAGGAAGAGCGAGCTCAGCAAGAGGCTGAAGAAAACGGTTCCGAAGAGGACACTTCTCAAGACGAGTCGCAGACTACTGATCAGGAAGCCTCGGCTGATGAGGAAGCTGAAGAAGAGCCTGCCGAAGATGTCGAAGCGGAATTCTCAGACGAACCAGTCGACGAGGACGAGCCAGCCGAAGACTACGAAGAAGATGTCGAAGAGCCTGTGGACGAAGAGGCGCCCGACGAAGAACCCATCGAGGAGGAACCCGCCGCCGAAGACGAAGAACCCGTTGAAGGCGACGAACCCCTAGACGAAGAAACCGAAGACTACGGTCCCGAAGACGAAGTCTATGAAGAAGACGTAGAAGGCGAGCCTGCCGAGGACGAAGAACCCGTAGAGGAAGACGAGCCTGCTGCTGAAGAGGAACCTGTCGAGGACGAGGAACCCCTCGAGGAGGAAGAACCAGTAGCGGAAGAAGAGCCAGCAGACGAAGAAGAACCAGTAGAAGAAGAGGCTGGTGCTGACGAAGCTCCGGCCGAAGAGGAAGCACCCGAGGAGGAAACGGCAGAGACCGACGATTCATCGGAAGCTGATCAGGACGACTCTGAGGAGACCTCTGACGCGGAACCTTCAAGCGCCTCGAAGTCTTCGCGCAGTTCATCCAAGAGATCAACTTCCGGAGGGCGTTCTAAGAGTTCTTCGTCCGGAGGTCGTTCGAAATCATCAGGCGGAAGGTCTCGAAGCTCGAAATCTTCGAACTCTAAGGGTTCGTCGGGTGGCTCGAAGACTAAGCGTTCCAATACCAAACGATCGAGTACATCAAGGAAATCCCAGAAGAGTAGCTAACCGGCTGCTGCTTGAAGTCAGCCCGTGCTACTGAGCGAAAGGTAGACACAATGACTACAACGCCGACACGACGTTCCCAGGGAAGCTATGTTGACCGCCCCTCTTCGAGCTCGCTCGCAGACGTTGTCGAGATGATTCTCGATAAGGGGCTCGTTATAGATATTTATGTACGTGTTTCGTTGGTTGGAATCGAAATTCTTACCATCGACGCCCGAATCGTTATTGCAAGCGTGGACACGTATCTGAGATTCGCTGAAGCCACGAACCGTCTTGACCTCACACAACAGGGTGGAAAAGACCTGACGGAGATGCTTGAAGGTGTCACCGAGAGTGGATCAAAAGGCAAAGTCGGCGGAGCCGTTGAAGGAATCAAAGATGCCCTAACCTCCAATGATGATGACGATGACGACGAGCAGCCGAAAAAGACCGCTTCCAGACGTCAAAAACAATCTTCTGAATAACTCTCACGACAGACAGGACCCAGATGACCGTTAACGACGAGTCCGATCAGCTCTATGTGTACGGCATAATTACTGCGGAGGCAGATGTGCCGGAAAGCCTGCTCGGTATCGATGAAGCGCCCGTCGAAGTGAGGAGTCACGGCGACTTGGCCGCTGTCGTCACAGCGATCAGCTCGGAAGATGAATTAGGAACTCCTGACAGCCTCCTAGCTCACAGCACAGTGTTGGACACTATTGCCGCTGATACGCCGGTGCTGCCGATGACATTCGGGACGATTGTACCTACCGCCGAAGAACTTCACGACACAGTCTTAGACGAGCACGAATCGAATTATCTCGAGACGTTACAACGGTTAGAAGGAACCGCGCAGTACACCGTGCGGGCTCGTTACATTCGTGATGAGGTCCTGGCTGACTTGGTAGAAGAAGACCCAGAGGTTGCTCGCCTTCGGGAGGCAATCGCTGGAACGACTGAGGACGAGACCAGACAAGAGCGGATTGAGTTAGGCGAATTGATCGTCAACGCTTTTGACCGGCTTCGTGTAGTAGATGCTCAACAGATCGTCGACGCAGTCTCACCGACCGTCGAAGATCTTGTTGAGCAGGAAGGTGGTCAGGTTGAAGATGTTGTGGCACTAGCTGTCCTTGTTCACCGAGACTCGGCGGCTGACTTCGAGGATGCGTTAGAGACAGTCGCTGAACAGTTGCATGAGAAAATCCACTTTCAGCTCCTGGGCCCTCAGGCTCCCTATGACTTCGTAGGGGAGCAATAACAGAAAGGACCACCATGGGGTTACTATCCGGAATATTCTTCGGCCCCATAAAGGGCACCATTTGGGTTGCCGAACAGCTCAAAGAGGAAGCCGAGCGCCAGTTTTATGATCCAGGTGTCATTCGGCGTCAACTGGAAGAGGTAGCTCAAGCGCGTGAGAATGGCACGCTCACGGATGAGGAAGCGACAGCTTTAGAAAAAGAGCTCATCCAACGACTCTTGACCTCACGTCACCGCGAGACTGAATGACCTTCTTCAGACGCGATTCCTAGCAGAGGGACACTAACACCATGACAGAGCAGCAAGAAGCTAACGACGAAACCAAAAAGACGCGTCAGTCGACGCGTACGCGTCGAACGAGCTCATCGGATAGCGACGCCGCGACCACCAAGCAACGTCCACAAAGCAAGCGCACGTCCTCGCGGTCCTCTGAGTCCTCCAAGAGTACGCAAGAGGCACCAAAGCGTCGAGCTAAACCAAAGATTTCTGGAAGTAAAGCCACCTTGGCGGCCCTCAAACAGCTTCAGCTTTTGACTACGCGCGTCCCGGAGTCCGTCATTGGTCTCGAAGCTCGTGAAGATGGTTGGCGAGTGAGAATCGAAGTTGTAGAGTCTGCCCGTATTCCGAATACGGCTGACATCATGGCTGAATACGAAGTAGATATTGACGGTGATGGTGATCTGACCGGATACAGCCGGAAGTCGCGTTACTCGCGGGGCCGTACTTCCCAAGAAGACTAACCGAGGTGGGCCAAGGAGGCTGCATTACATGACGGTCGCACGAAGTGGATCTGGTGGCGGTATGGAACCGCAACGAAGCCGTGAAGGCACCCTCATTCACGTCGTCGAAACACTCCTGGACAAGGGCCTCGTTCTTAATGCAGACATTATGGTCTCCGTGGCCGGGGTCGAACTGCTGGGGATCCGTATCCGTGCTGCACTCGCTTCCTTTGAAACAGCAGCTCGTTATGGGCTGGAATTCCCTGCTGGTACCAACACCGAGACCGTCGCTTGGAAGCAGGCCATCGAGTCGAAAGAGACATGCCCGGAGTGCGGGAAGGCCTCGCCCGTAGACCAATTGCTCAACGAGTTCTGTCCGTGGTGTGGTTGGCAATCTGCCCAAGCACTTCAAAACGAACAAAACACCTCAGAAGCCCAACCCGTAGAAGCGCCTGAGGATGACGAACCCGCACGGAAACAATCATGAGCGAACTTCCAATCCCACCGTCTGGGGCGAAAATCCCTATGGAACCGACTCGTAACCCGGATGTTACGCTGGCGGATCTCATCACCGTGTTGTTAGACAAGGGAACCTATCTCAACATTGACTTGATCATTTCTGTGGCTGATATTCCCCTCATTGGGGTCAATTTGCGGGCCACTATCGCGGGCTTGGAAACCATGCTCGAATACGGCATGATGCGCGATTGGGATGAAAAGACACGCGCATGGGTCCGCAAGTCAATCGCGCGTCACTTCCCGCTGGCCGAGGGAGAAGAGATTGTAGCCAAAATGGCCGGTGGACATTTCCACCGGGATTTTACCGACACGTGGCGTCCTGGCGGACTGTATCTTACGAATCAACGCCTGGTAGTGTTCCGTCGGGACCCCAAAGAGATCTTATGGGAAACTGATTTAGCAGACATTATTGCTCTACGACTGCATGACGAACGAACCATTGGTTCAGAAACCCGCACCCGATTGCTCGTCGATACCGTTGACGGCACGACCACAATGCTCTCCGCTTCAGCACCACAACGAATTCGGGAGCTCATTGCCCAAGATCGCCCCCTAGTACAGCTACCGGGAGCGGCGTCACCGCACCAGACCCAGCCGAAGGAAAGCACACACGCATGGTATTTTGAGCCTCGCGCGGACGGGGGCACCTGGCGCGGCGGTTCCCTGCGAATTGATGATCAACGGCTGGTATGGCAAGCACCCCTTGACGCACGCCCGGCAGTGAACATCCCGTGGGAAGAACTCACCGGAGCTGACCTTGTAGAGCGTAAGGCTCCCTCTGGTCAGAATGTTGTCCTCCAGCTGACCACTAAGAAAACCTCCGTCTATCTTGCGATGGCACAACCGGATCAGTGGTTGAAGCTCTTCAGATCCCAAACTCCACAGCACACTGACAAGAAGGAGGGGGCCGATGCTTGAAATTGACGAGAATAGCCTCAAACATGGTGTCCTAACCCTCGTGGTGACACTGGTGGAGGTCATTCAGGAAGCGTTAGAAACTCAAGCTGTGCGTCGTCTAGAAGGCGGCGACCTCACGGAAGAAGAACAAGAGCGTCTCGGAGACGCCCTGATGGAACTTGACGAAGCACTCGATGAGATTAAAGCTGAACACGGTATCACCGCGTCAGTAACTGACCTGCATCGCGGACTCGACGACGTCGTCGATGAAGTCATTGACAAGCTCATCAATCCCGCGCGTTGGGCTGAAGAAGCACAGGGGGAGGGACAGTCGCTAGCGTGACACAAACCGGACTTTACGTATACGCGCTCGTGCCAACTGACAGCATCACAATCTCTGATGTGCCAACGGGCATTGATGATGCAAAACTCCACTTCGTCGAGGCTCAAGGAATCACAGCCATTGTCCATGAATCTGCAACTGAGCCCTACCAGGGGCCAGACTCGGACGTACAACGTTGGATTCTGCAACATAGTCAAGTCGTTGATGACGCATGGCAAACCGCTGGCACGGTGCTCCCCATGACCTTTAATGTGATCGTTGCGCCCGATCCTGAAACCAACCAGACCGCGTACCAACGGCTTGAACAGTGGCTCGCAGATGCTGCTGAAACAGTGAAGAGTCACCTGGAGCAGTTGCGTCATCACGTGGAATTACGCGTCGACATCTCATTGGACGAGGAGGCGGTGACAGCCGGGCATGACGACATCGTAGCGCTGCGGGAAAGCCTTGAATCGCGTTCCCCCGGGGTACAACGACTGTACCGGAAACGCCTTGAGGAACGTACGCGACAAGTGGCTGATCGGATAGCGGATGAACTCTACCCGCAGTACCGGCAGCGTCTTGCAGCACTAGCTGACGATATGGTCGAAAACGCCCGCTTAGGTAAAACACCAGGGAGTGTTACCGTGCTGACCGCTTCGCTACTTGTGCAGGAGGAGCGAATGGAAGCCGTAGGTATTGAACTCGCTGATATCCGTGATCACCAACCGGGCGTGAACATCAGGTATCTAGGCCCCTGGCCGCCATATTCCTTCTCAGATGTCCCCGAGCTGACCGGTGTGAAGCAAGCTCCTCAAGCGGACCACTGAACGACCTCAGCGCCTGATCCGAGCGATTCGGCATTCAGGTTGCTACAGCTGTCTATGCTGACAAGAAAAGGCCGGATGTCTACTGAGAATGTTCAGCAGACATCCGGCCTCGTATAACTAGCGATCTCGTCGCGCGTTATGCCGCGATCGGCTTCTGACTTTTCTTCGGCTTGGCTACCAGTTCATCCTCCTCGACCGTTACCTGGACGGTATCGCCGGCTTCCACGGCTTCGGCAACCAGAAGGTCGGCGATCTGGTCATCGAGGGTTCGCTGAATCACTCGGCGCAGCGGACGAGCACCGTAGGCGGGCTCGTAGCCGGCTTCGGCAATCCAATCCTGAGCGGCCTCATCCACTTCAAGGGTGATATCTTGGGCTGCCAAACGCTCTTCGGAATCTTGCAGCTGCATGCTGACGATCTCGCGCAGCTGGTCGCGCGTCAACGGGTTGAACAGCAACGTGTCATCGATACGGTTCAAGAATTCCGGACGCATGAATTCACGCAGTCGGCCCATGACCTTTTGCTTGATGTCGCGCTGGGTAGCTTCGGCATCACCGGAGGCAAACCCTAACGGTGCGTTCGAAGACATGTGCTCCGAACCCAAGTTTGAGGTCATAATAATCACCGTATTGCGGAAGTCCACGGTCCGTCCCTGCCCGTCAGTCAGACGTCCATCATCCAAAACCTGCAACAGCAGGTTGAAAACATCCGGGTGAGCCTTCTCGATCTCATCTAACAAGATCACCGAGTACGGCCGACGACGGACCTGTTCGGTTAACTGGCCTGCCTCGTCGTACCCCACGTAACCCGGAGGGGCACCAACCAGACGGGACACGGTGTGGCGCTCGCCGAACTCAGACATATCGAATCGGATCATGGCATCTTCGTCATCAAACAGCGACTCGGCCAGTGCTTTGGCCAGCTCTGTCTTCCCGACACCTGTAGGTCCTAAGAACAAGAAGCTACCAACCGGACGCGATGGGTCGGCCATCCCGGTGCGGGAGCGGCGAACTGATTTCGCAATGGCGGTCACCGCATCATCTTGACCGATGACTCGTTCATGAAGTTCAGCTTCTAAACGAGCCAAGCGAGTCTTCTCGGCTTCGGTCATTCGCGCTGCCGGAATACCGGTGGCACGAGAGACCATTTCGGCAATAGCTGCTTCATCGATGACCGACGAAGTAACTGCGGGGCGAGCGGCTGCTTCGGCTAGCTGTTGGCTGACCTCCTGGACTTGATCACGTAATTCACCGGCACGCTCATAGTTTTCGGCGTTGACGGCGGAGTTTTTCTCGGCCTCGAGTTCCGCTAACTTCGAGCGCAAAGCTTCCACATCGACGGCAGAGCCATCAACAGGGCCTCGGCGTAGTGACAGTCGAGCACCGGCCTGGTCAATCAAGTCGATGGCCTTATCTGGTAAGAAGCGGTCGGTAATGTACCGATCCGATAACTCCACGGCCGCGCGAAGTGCCTCGTCGGTATAGGTCACCTGGTGATGTTCAGCGTATCGTTCGGACAGCCCATGCAGAATCTGCACGGCGTCTTCAATCGAGGGCTCACCAATCGTGACTGGCTGGAAACGACGTTCGAGCGCTGAGTCTTTTTCGATGGTCCGGTATTCTTTGAGCGTGGTCGCACCGACCATGTGGAGGTCACCGCGAGCCAGACGTGGTTTCAAAATGTTGCCAGCGTCCATACCCCCAGATTCACCGGAGCCACCGGCACCGACCACGGTATGGAGCTCGTCGATAAATACGATGGTGTTTTCGTCTTCTGCGAGTTCCTCAATCGCTCCAGTCAAGCGCTCTTCAAAGTCTCCGCGGTACCGGGTGCCAGCGAGCATGCCAGGCAGATCCAGGCTCATCACACGGCGCCCTTTCAACTGGGCCGGGACATTATCTTCCACGATCGCCTGAGCGAGACCTTCTACAATGGCAGTTTTACCGACACCGGCTTCACCGATGAGAACCGGGTTGTTTTTGGTACGACGTGCCAAGACTTCAATGGTCTGTTCAATCTCGTCATCGCGACCAATGACCGGATCCAATCGCCCGGCTTTGGCTTCTGCAGTCAGGTCCAGACCATATTTCTCCAACATGGAGCCTTCTGCCTGGTCACCTGGCTGCTGACCTTGAGCAGCTGCCTGCTGGGCATGGGCTTGTTGGGCAGCTGCCTGCAGCGCTTGCGGAGTGACCCCGGCTTGCGCGAGCAAACCGCCGGCGGGCGAGTCTTGGTTTAGCACGAACGCGAAGAAGACGTGCTCGGGGTTGATATACGTCGAGCCCATTCCCCGGGCTACCTGATAAGCATCAAGCAGCACTTTTTGTGCCGACCCATTAAGGGTGGCAGCAGAGGCGCCCTGGTTTTCTACCGGAGCGGGCAGCTGTTCGTCGACAGCATTAATAAGCGCTTTCGGGTCCACACCTGCCTGGCGTGCGCCAGCAGCAGCGGGGTCTTCGCCGAGCATGACACGCAGGATGTGTAGTGCGTCGACTTCGGTCTGACCGCGCTCGACTGCAAACTTGGCAGCGTTCGTCACGATTTCATGAGTCCGCTTGCTCAGCAAACGGTTAATGTCGACGGGGCTGGATTGCCGTCCCGCTCGCTGTCCCTGTAGGAAACGAGCAATAAATTCGTCGAAGGAACCGTCATTTGAACCGGCGGGGCCGAAGAATGCGGGCATTTGTCCTCCTTAGACAATGAACTGCACGGGATGTGCGTCAAAAGTTGAGTGCATCTAACTCAAGTAACGCATCGTTATTGGGGATTATTCCCAAAAGCCACAAATTTTGCAAGAAACCTGAGTCAAGTCGGCTCAGGTTTACTGATGCGCGAGTGCACCGGGGCGGGCTTGACGCGAGAAGTTTGTATTAGTACATTGATTGTATTGATACATTGAGGGGTTTCCCATGAGCATCGCTATCTGGATCATCATTGCGTTGGTATGCTTCGTCTTGCCTGCCACAGCGCTTACCCAAGGTGGCCACCGACATCCACACAGGGGACAACTGGCTGAATATGCTCAACAGGTTGGGCTTCCACTGCCAGAGACGATGGTGCCGGCTGTCACCGACCGCATCAAACGTCGCCAACGCGGCATGAGGTTGGGCGGTATAACCGGCATCGTGATCGCCACCGTGATGTACATCATCTTCTTTAACAACGATGAGGGCGGGGCCCCGGCTCTGGTGTTCTTCCTCGCTGGGACGGGAACTGCGCTGGGAGGCGCCTGGGCTATCGCGTCTCACCGGCCTAGCCCCGCCACCAATCGGCTAACCGTCGCACGGCCTCGATCCGTGACACTGGCCGATTACCTCACCAAGGGCGAACGTTTCGGCTTTTGGACGGTCCCGATCGTCTTGGCTCTAGGGTCCCTCCCAGGAGTGCTTCTGCTACGACAATTGCCGAGCACGCCTGGTATCCCTGGCGCAGTTACAGGCACTGTACTTGCCGCAATCGCCCTAATAACTTGGGGAGTTGCCTACTTTGCCTTGCGCAAGGTCTTGGACACCCCGGCACGTAGCGCATCGGTACTCGAATTAGCTTGGGACGACGCAGAGCGTGCAGATGGGTTGCGCCAGGTTGCCAATCTGACCGTGGCCGTTGGAGTGATCGCCTTGGTCTTCTGGCTCATCTGCATTGGTGAGGCACTAGTGTTTGATGGTTTCTATCGTGAGCACGAGGTATTCGCTCTGACTGTGACTGGCAGTTCGTTGGTGTTTTATGGTTTGTTGAGTGCTGTGGTTTCGTGGGGCCCGATTGCAGCATGGTTGACCGGTCGACGCAAAGGTTACGAGCAGCGTCAGCTCTGGCCGACAGGGGTGACGACGTGACGATGTTGCAGATCGACCCCGGCGCAGAGTTGCCGCCCTATGAACAGCTCCGTCGGCAGCTCATCGAACAGATCCAGACGGGACAACTGCCACAGAAAACACGACTGCCCGCGGTCCGTCGATTGGCCGCTGATTTAGGAATCGCTCCGGGGACCGTTGCTCGGGCGTATAAGGAACTGGAAAGCGAAGGGTATCTGGTGACTCGAGGTCGTCACGGTACGACTGTGGCAGCACAGACGCTCGCAGAGCACGGCCCCGAGGCTCACAAATTGACAGTCCAATACGTGGAAAGCATGCGGCAATTAGGAGTAGCAGCCGACGAAATTGTCGCGGCAGTACACCGGGCCTTGCTCGCCGAGTGATATGTCTGGTGCTTGTCAGACGCCATTTAAACCACTGTCCCCTGGTCCGGGTGTGGACCAGGGGACAGGTGCTGTCAGTGAGGATTAGCCAGCCAGTGGAATATCCCGGCCGGGGATGGCGGCGAGGAGCTTCTGTGTGTACTCTTCTTGCGGCGTAGCGAAGATGCTATCGGCATCAGCTTGCTCGACGACCTTGCCTCCTTGCATGACCAACACGTTATCGGCAATCTGTCGTACCACGGCTAAATCATGGGTAATGAACAGGTAGGACAAGCCAAGTTCGGTTTGTAATTCGTTGAGCAGCTGCAGAATCTGGTCCTGAACGAGCACATCGAGCGCTGAGACCGCTTCGTCGAGAACTAATACATCAGGTTTCAACGCCAAGGCCCGTGCAATAGCCACTCGTTGACGTTGCCCACCTGATAGCTCGTTCGGGTATCGATTCAACGCACTGTGGGGCAGCGAGACCTGGTCCAACAAAGTTCGCACCCGCTGCTCACGTTCGGCTTTGGTACCGACTTTATGTACAACGAGCGGCTCTGCGATCGCATCAAAAATCGAGAACATTGGGTCCAACGATGCATAGGGGTTTTGGAACACCGGTTGGATCCGACGCCGAAACTTCATGTGTTGTTTCTGGGATTTGATAGTCGAAATATCATAGCCTTCGAAATACACCTGGCCTTCGGTAGGTGCATCCAATCCCAACACCATGCGTGCCACCGTTGATTTGCCAGAGCCCGATTCGCCTACCAGCGCGGTCGTGGTACCGCGGTCTAGGTCAAAACTCACGTTCTGGGCAGCAATGAGGTCGGTCTTCGAAAAGCCCTTGCCTGGCAGTTTGAAGACCTTGGTGAGATTGTCGATCTGCATGACAGGCTTCTCAAGGTCAGCTGCGCTTTCCTCCTGCACGTGCTCTTGGGCCGCAGCACGAATTGCTGCGCGTTCCCTGGCCGAGACCCGCTCTGACTGTAGCGACGGTGCCGCATTGATCAAACGTTTGGAATAGGGATGCTGCGGATCCTGGAGAATGGCCAAGGCAGGACCCGATTCCACGACCTCGCCCTTGTACATGACGACGAGGTGATCGGCGCGTTCAGCGGCGAGCCCCAGGTCGTGGGTAATGAGGAGCACTGCCACGCCTAGGTCACTGGTCAGCCCATCGAGGTGATCCAGGATCTGCTTTTGGACTGTGACATCAAGGGCTGAGGTTGGTTCATCCGCGATGAGCAATTTCGGCCGAGCTGCTAGTCCCGCGGCGATGAGTGCCCGTTGGCGCATACCGCCGGAAAACTCGTGCGGATATTGCCGCGCTCGACGTTCAGCGTCTGGCAGTCCAGCTTCCTGCAGGAGTTCAATGACCCGCTGGTCGGCGGCCCGGCCTTTCGCTACGTTGTTCACCTCCAGAACTTCCTTGATTTGGGCGCCAACTTTATAGAGCGGATTTAGGTTTGATAGTGGATCCTGGGGGACCAGTCCGATATGCGAGCCCCGATAACTGCGACGCTTGCGTTTGGGTAGACGCACCAGATCAGTGCCTTCGTATTTGATAGAGCCTCGGGAAACTGTGCCCGTACCGGGTAGCAGATCAATGATGGCGTGCGCTGTGGTGGATTTTCCGGATCCAGACTCTCCAACAATAGCAACGGTCTGTCCCGGATAGATGGTCATGTTGAGACCGCGCACCGCATGGACGGCGCGTTTGTCGACGCGGAAATCGATATGTAGGTTTTCGATGTCTAATAGTGGTGTAGAGGTTGTCATTTATTTTCTCGCTTTCGGATCCAGCGCGTCACGAACAGCGTCACCGAGCAGCATAAAGCTCAAGACGGTTAGGGCCAGTGCCCCTGCTGGGAAGAACAACACGTGGAGGTTATCACCGGAGCGTACCTGCGGTTGTGCGGCGGCGATGTCATTACCCCAGGAAACGACCGAGGGTGGTAGACCGATTCCCAAAAACGACAAGGTTGCTTCTGCCACGATATACACCCCAAGTGACACCGTGGCCGTCACGATAACGGGTGGCAGGGCATTGGGGATGATGTGGGCAAAGAGGTTGCGCCATTTCGAGGCACCCAAAGAACGGGCCGCATCCACGAATTCAAGGTTTTTGATTTCTAGGACAGCCCCACGAGCGATACGGGTGATCTGCGGCCAACCGAATGCTCCCAGCGCAATCACCACAGCCAATACACCACCCCAGTATCCGCGGTTCGGCCAGACGTTGTTCAGCGCAGAAAGTCCAACGATGGCTGCCAAGAGCAGCGGAATCGCAAAGAAGATGTCTGTGACACGAGAAATGATGGTATCGATCCAACCGCCGAAGAATGCCGCGATTGCACCGGTGAGCAGACCGATGATTGTGACGATGATCGTCGTCAAGAGTCCAATGATTACTGAGGCGCGAGCCCCGTGGATGGTCCGTGCAAACACATCATATCCCTGGCGGTCGAAACCAAAAATATGTCCTGGTTGCGGACCCTCGAGGCTCTTGGAGAGGTCCGCGGCGCGAGGATCTACCGAAGTAAACATTCCCGGGAAAAAGACCACAATAAGCACGAGCAACAGCAGAATAGACGAAGCCCAAAAAATCCAGTTGGTCCGCAGTGACTTCCAGGCTTGTTTCCACTGGCTTTCTGGTGGTCGGGTCGTGTCGACGGCCGCTTCAAACGGCAGTTCGGTATCGGCGATAGGAGCAACGAAACGGTCTTGACCGTGAAGTGGGGTGTGGTTATGCATATCGAATCCTCGGGTCTAAAGCAGCGTAGAGCAAATCAACCAGCAAACTGGCAACCACATAGATCAGGACCATGATCGTGACCACGGAGACGACGGTGGGGTTTTCACCGCGCAAGATTGCTTGATACGCCAGGTTGCCGATGCCGTTGATATTGAAGATGCCTTCCGTGACCACCGCACCGGCCATAAGCGTTCCAAGATCAGCGCCCAAAAACGTGACCACAGGGATCAGCGAGTTGCGCAGTACATGGCGCCGATTCACCAGACCATCGGGCACGCCATGCGCCCGTGCGGTGCGTACGTGGTCGGCGGTGAGGTTTTCGATAACCGATGTGCGCGTCAGGCGCAGCACATACGCAAAAGAGACCAACCCCAAGACTACGGCGGGCAACAACAGGTTGGTAAATGTGGTGGCTGAACCGACCGTTGGTGGAACCCATTGCAACTGCACTCCGAAGACCAGTTGCAAAGCGAACCCCAGCACAAAGATTGGGATCGCGATGACCACGAGTGAAACTACCAACATGGTCGAATCAAAGATTTTGCCGCGCCGTAACCCGGCATAAAAACCTGCAGCTACACCAAGGATGGCTTCGATAATCATCGCCATGAAGGCTAGCTGGAAGGTGACCGGAAGAGACCGAGCGATGAGGTCGGCTACGGGCTGTCCGGAGTAAGACGTTCCGAAATCTCCGACCAGGGCGCCTTTGAGGAAAAGCAGCCACTGGATGAGAAAGGGTTGATCAAGATTATATTGAGCTTCAAGTTGGGCTCTGGCTGCTTCTGAGACCGGCTTCTCCCCAAACAGTGCCACGATTGGATCTCCCGGCTGGAGAAACACGAGCGCATAGATGAGTAGGGTGGCTCCCAGGATGACCGGGATGGTCTGGAGCAGTCGGCGGACGATGTAACGCCACATGCTGTACCTCGAATTTTGTCGCGGCACCTTGTGAGTGACGCGACCTAGAAGTGAGATGAACAAGCCTGTGACCGCCGAAGTCATCGGCGGTCACAGAATGATCAATCGTCGTGATTTAGGGTGACTACAGGATTATTTGGTGACCAAGTGGTACTCAGGCTGATTTTGCCAGTTGACCTGTACGCCTTCAACTCCTTGCGCCGCAATAGCAATAGCATCACGGTTCCAAAGTGGAATGGCTGGTAGATCTTCCATCAGAATAGCCTGAGCTTCTGCAAGAATCTCTGCCCGCGCGGCATCATCTTCAGCAGCGGCGGCTTCACGAAGTTTCGTGTCGAATTCTTCGTTTGAGTAATCGCCGTCGTTGGCACCTGCTCCTGTACCAAAGGTCGGTGCGATGTAGTTGTATACCGAAGGGTAGTCAGGCTGCCAACCGGTACGGAAGGCAGTATCGAGCTCGCGGTTGGTGATCAGTTCACGGAACTCCGCAAAGGTTGCAAACGCATTTGGTTCAGACTCAATTTCCAGATTTTCGCGGATTTGGTTTGTGACGGCCTCAACCCATTCGCGGTTTCCTGCACCGTCGGCGTTGTAGGACAGTTCGAAGGTGCCCGAGAACTCATTGATCTCATCGGCTTGGGCCCACAGATCTTGTGCTTCGTCAGCATCAAATTCTAGAACGTCAGCGCCTTCGATGTCTTCGGTGTAGTCAGGCATCAAAGGACTAGAGAAGTCAGTCGCTGGGGTGTGCGTGTCATCGAAGATGGTTGAGGTGATGGCTTCACGATCAATCGCTTTGGAAATGGCTGCGCGGCGCAACTGCCCTTCCTCATCATCACCGAAGTGTTCCAAGCTATTGGGAATCGTGATGGTTGCACTGACTGAGCCAGGTTCAGTAAATGCCTGGATGCTGCCATCTTCTTGGAAGGTGGCGATGGCTGATGGCGGTACCTGGTCCATAATGTCTAGTACGCTGGACTGGACGTCGGTGTACGCGGCATCGGGGTCAGTATAGAAGTTGAAGACCAAGCCGTCATTTTGGGGGGTGCGGTTGCCTTCGTAGTCTGGGTTAGTGGTCAGCACGGCTTCAACGTCGTGATTCCATTCTTCCAAGACGTAGGGGCCGTTCGACACCGGTTGCTCACCGTAAGCTTCCATGTCTTCGAAAGCTACTTCAGGCAGTGGGAAGTAGGCGGAGTATCCCAAGCGGTCAGGGAAGTCAGCCGCTGGTTCTTTCAGTGTGACTTCAAAGGTGAGGTCGTCGATGACTTCCAAGCCAGAAAGTGTGTCGCCTTCGGTACTGATGCCTTCTTCATCGGTGCCTTCGATTGGGTTGAAGAAGTAGGCATTCAGCTGCGCGTTTTCTGGGTCTGCTCCATAGTTCCACGCATCAACGAATGAGTTGGCTGTGACAGGGGAACCGTCTGAGAAGGTCCAGCCGTCTTTGAGTGTGATGGTCCATGTCAGATTGTCTTCCGATTCGATGGATTCGGCGACTTCCATTTCGGTCGAGCCATCGGTGTTGTAGGACACCAGGCCGGCAAAAATCGCATCGACAATATGGCCGCCACCGACTTCGTTGGTGTTGGTTGGAACCAGCGGGTTCTGCGGTTCGGTACCGTGGGCATTGATGACCATTTCGCCATCCGCGCTGCCGCCGCCCTCGTTGCCGCCACCGCCGCCACACGCGGTCAGTGCGAGCGCACCGATCGACAGGGCCGCGACGTATTTCAACATCCGTTTGGATTCCATACGGGATCTCCGTTCAAGGTAGTGCAAGAAATGATGTTGCGTTGGGTTGTGATTCAACACAGTGTCTGGATCGCATAGTTTGTGACCCGTATCGCATAGTTTACGACATGCTGAACGGATTGTAACGAAATTGATGCAAACGAAATACTGATTCCTCAAGCGTCGTCGAAAGATCGGCATGGATCCACCAGCTACCCGCGACGTCAAGTATCGATTATTCCCTAGCGTGCGGCGTGTCGTGGGTATGGTGTTGTGGTTCGAGAGACTTTTCGACAGGCCAATCTTTCGAGACTACCGCTTGTGGATTCTTCCGTCGTAAGTACTGTTCAAAACTGGTTGATTGTTCTGCTTTCCACCGGATCTGGTGACCAAAAATCTTCTCCAATGGCACGTCGAGCCGTTCCGGATGGTATGCGACCAGGGCTTGGGCCACCTGTACAGCTGCAATTGAGTCCGCAAGCGAGGTGTGCGCGTTATCGAGGTTGACCCCATAATGGGCTGATACCGCTTCGAGTGTGCGCTTGCCCTTGCGATAGGTGTCGACATGTTTATCCAGCACATAGGGGTCAATGACCCCAACGACCGCGAACTCACCCATATTGCGGCGAGCTAGTTCGGCGGTCAGTACTGTGAAGTCGTAGACCCCGTTATAGGCCACAATTGGTACCCGGTGGTACATAAAGTCCATAAGGGTCGCCACGATTTCGCTCACGCCCTGCGTTGCGTCCATGCCGTGGGCCCGGGCGTGTTCGGTGGTGACACCATGTACTGCTGCAGCTTCGGCGGGGATCTCGACTTCTGGATCAAGGAGCCACTCGGCTGTTGCCCGGAGCTGTCCTTGTGAATCCATTAACACAATGGAAGCGGTGACTACCCGAGCCGTATGGGGGTTGCGTCCTGTCGTTTCTAAATCGAACCCAACGAGCGTGCCAGTATGCCAGGGCTCGGTCGGTCCTGGAATATCTAGGACGCGTTCAGGTGTGACCATGTCTCTAAAATACCTTGTCGCCGAGTGGAACTGAATAACATGTGGATGACCTGCAGGATTGTGGATAGTTTGTGGGGGACCGGGCGAAAGATGATTCAATAGATGTCATGGTTTCCACTCCGCAGCTGCTTCGGCCACAAAACCTCTATCGTCCTGCCCCCACCCTAGATGCACAACAGCAGCACCTCGTGGATCAACCGGCAGGGCATGGACCGATTCTCGTGGTCGGCGGTCCAGGGACAGGCAAGACCACTGCAGCGGTAGAATATGCGGTCGAAAAAATTACGTCCGGGGTCCCGACAAACCAGATCCTCTTGTTGACGAATACCCGGACCGGGGCCGCTCAATTGCGGGACTATCTCACCACACGATTAAACTACGAATCCATCGATTCACGGGCCGAAACCCCGGTCCGGTCCTTTGCCTCCTATGCCTTTGACGTCATCCATCGCATTCGCGAAGACGAAGGAGTTACGCCGCGATTACTTGCCGGTGCCGAACAGGACCGTCTCCTTGCTGAACTCATCGCTGGCTACCAACACGATCCCGATTTAGCTATCGAGTGGCCGGCGAGTCTGATCGAGGCTGTCGGGCTGCGCGGGTTGCGCCATGAGCTGCGCGAATTGATCGACCGCAGTGCTGAATATGGCATTGAACCCGGGCAACTAGCCGAACTTGGACGTGCCCGGGGTCGGGCAGAATGGATCACTGCCGCGACCATTTTGCAGGACTATCGCGACGTCTTAGACCTGTCGGGTGCCGCCGCGTACGACCCTTCAGGACTGATCACTGCAGCCGCCAGCCTCTGGGAAGCCAACCCAGTCTTTGCCAGGCAGGAACTGCAGCGCATCCGTCACATCATCATCGACGACTTCCAAGACGCGACTCCGGCCATCCACCGACTTGTCAAACTCATCGGCAGTCATCACGACATCGTCATCACAGTCAATCCGGACACCACCGTCCAGGGCTTCCGCGGTGCGCGCCCTCAAGAACTCGTGCACTGGCCCGAAGTGCTTGCCCCCGATGCGAAGACAGTCACACTGAAGACCGGATATCGCATGGGAGAACAGTTACATACTGCCTACCAACGAACCGTCAATCGGATTCCAACGGTGGCCGGGCTGCCTGATGCTCGCACCAACCTTAGCGCTGCTGATCACGAGGATGCCGTTGCGGTGCACCGTTTAGCCTCACCGGTTCAAGAACATCTGTTCATTGTCCAGCAAATCCTCGACCTGCATCACCGACACGGGGTCGCGTTTGAAGATATGGCGGTCTTAGCACGCACTGCCGCCAAAGTCTCAGAGGTCGTCACCGCCCTAGAGACCGAAGCTATCCCCGTGGTGCGTTCCAGCAGTGAAGTGATGCTTAACCAACAACCCGCAGCTGCGCCCTTATTGGTGCTCACCGCCGCCGCAGACGCGCGGGCCCACGGTCGGGCCGAAACCGCATCCGGGCTGGAACCCGCTGACCTCCACTGGCTGATCACCGGCCGCTATGGTGCATCGACGCCACTGGAACTGAGAAACCTGCGACGACGCCTGTTGGCTGTTGAACGGAAAGCTCAAGGCACGCGCGACTCCGCCACGCTCCTCGACGAACTTGTCGCCAACCCTGATCAAGCTGCCACGTTGCTGGGTTTAGACTCGAACCGACCCCTGACAGCAGACGCCGTCGGAGCGGTACGAATCGGACGCATGCTCGATGCGATGATCACCGCCACCGTCGATGAGAAAGCCTCTGCCGAAATGGTGCTCTGGGCCGGTTGGGAGACCGCTCTGCCGCAGATCGGCAAGACATGGGAAACCCAAGCGCTGTCCAGCGATAAAGATGCGGCAATTCGCGCTAACCGCGACCTAGACTCGGTGGTTGCCCTATTTGAAGCAGCTGAACGCTATGCGGTGCAATTTCCTGGTCAGACGGCTCTAGGCTTTACCCATTACTTGGCGGAACAAGATCTGCCCATGGACTCGTTATCCACCCGCGCAGGACAAACGGGCGTTTCCGTCCTGACACCTACGACTGCTGCTGGACAAGACTGGGATACTGTCTTCGTAGTAGGCGTTCAAGAAGGCATCTGGCCCAACACTCGATTACGCGGGCAACTACTTCACACCCAAGAACTTGTGGAAGAAGTGACCGGGACAGCTGGCCAACAACCCATTAATGAACGCATCGCCCAAGTACGCCACGACGAGCTGCGCACGTTTGCTGCCGCAATTTCACGAGCCTCGCACCGACTTATCGCGACCGCCGTCGCTGATGCTGACCACCAACCTTCAATGTTTATTGAACGTCTTAACCCGTGGATCCCAACCGAGGAACAGCCGGTACGCCCATACACCACCGTGGCGACGCCATTGACGGTCGACGGTCTCGTGATCGAATTGCGTCGCACTCTCGAAAGTGCGGAACGCGAGCTTGCCGAAATTCCTCTTCCAAACCAGGCGGCACAAGACCGTGCGAATCAGGCAGCGCGTGCGCTCGCAGTTCTATCAGAAGGTGGAATAGCCACAGCCAACCCAGCCAATTGGTGGGGTCTCAACTCACTGTCGACTACCAACCCCATCCACGGTGTGGACGAGCAGGGCAAGCCTCACCCAACCCGGCTGTCACCCTCCACGGTTGAAACGGCCGTCCATTCTCCATTGCAGTGGTTCATCTATCAGGTGTCGACTTCGGCAGCAGGTCCTGCTGCAGCTACAGGAACCTTCATCCACGCGATCGCTGAGAAATATCCCGACGCGGATGTCAACGATATGTTCGCTGCACTGCGATCGAAATTCCCGGTTTTAGCGGCAGAAGCCGGGATCGAACCCGGATGGGAATACGATGCTCTATATGCAAAGGCAGAACGAGCCTTAGAATTCTTCTACCAGTATGTTTCTGGGATGCGAACCGGCTACAAAACCGGGCGGGGCGCGACTGCCCAAGAGTTCGGCCCTCGAAGTCTTGTGACAGTCGAACAAGAAGTCACCGCTACATTTGACTTTGAAGCACTAGAAGTCAAAATCAATGGGGTCATTGACCGGGTCGAAAAGGATCAGTCAGGTCGACCGTATATTGTCGATTTGAAAACCGGAGCAACGGAGATCAGCGCCGCAGACATCACCCGTCTGCCACAATTAGGGGTGTACCAAGCCATGGTGAAAGCCGGAGCACTCGATGGCATAGTGGAGCGCTCCGACCCCGCCGGAGCCGCGCTCGTGCAGTTAGGCAAAAATCGCACCAACGTGCAGATCCAACCACAAGATGCGCTAGAAGCCGGCCACACCTGGGCTGAACAAGACATCTGGGATGCCGCACGCTGGGTCCAAGGACCATACTTTTATGCCGTCCACCAAGAAGAAGGTTGCAGCCTAAAAACGCTGTGCCCCCTGTGCAAGGAAGGACAACAAGTCACCGAATGGCTGATCTAACATCTTGGGGACACCCACCGCATTACACTGCTCGACAGCTGACCGATCTGCTCGAGGCACATAAGCCCAGTAGCAAGCGACTCTATCCCACCGATGAGCAAACCGCGATCATCGAAGCCGGGCCCGAGCCGCTGCTCGTCGTTGCCGGGGCAGGCTCGGGGAAGACACACACCATGACCGACCGTGTCATCTGGCTCATCGCCAACGGTTATGTGCGCCCCGAAGAAGTCCTCGGCGTGACCTTCACTCGTAAAGCCGCCGGTGAGCTCGAAACGCGGATTAATACGGCAATCGACCAACTGGCCTCCCGAACCGATATGGACCTTGGGTTCGATACCGCAGAGATCGGTCAAGCTACCGTCACCACCTATCACTCCTACGCTAATTCCCTTGTTGCTGATCACGGTTTGCGCATCGGTGTCGAGCCTGATGCTCGTCTTATTGGCGAAGCCGAGTCGTACCAGTTGATCACCGAGGTCGCACAAAACCACGACTCTGATATCGATCTTTCTGATGTCGAATCCGACGATCTGGTCGCGAGTATTGCCAATGACGTTCGAGATCGCCCACTGTCGTCCACCATTAAGGCAGTTAAGCAACTGGCTGGAGACTGTGCAGAACACCTTGTAGAACCTGATCAAGTGCATGAGGCACTAGCCGAGATGTTCACTTTCGGGCAGGGTCTACCGGTGTCAAAATCCATGACCTCCAACACTCGATCCTTATTTGCGGGCCTGAAACTGCGCACCAAGATTGCTGACATGGTCACTGATTACTTGGAACTCAAACACGCCAATAACGTCATGGATTATGGCGACCTCGTCCGGTATGCAGCCATGATCGCCACCGAGTTGCCAGAAGTGCGTGACATCGAACGCGAGAAATACAAGATTGTCTTGCTCGATGAATTTCAAGACACCTCACATGCCCAACTGAAGCTGTTCTCGGCACTGTTCGGACGCGGAGACGGAACCCAACAACCCCACTCAGTGACGGCCGTAGGCGATCCCAACCAGTCCATCTATGGTTTCCGTGGCGCCTCGGCCGGTCAGCTTTTTTCTTTCGTCGAGGAATTCGGTGCAGCTCAACTTGAACTGACCACCGCCTGGCGCAATAGTAGCCAGATTCTGGATGTTGCCAACCACGTAGCTCAGCCCTTACGTGAAAATGCACGCGCTGGTCATATCATTCCTGAACTTCAACCACGGCAAGGTGCTGAGGCAGGCACCGTAGAGCTCAACTGGTTTACCTCCGCCGATGATGAAGCCTCGCACCTGGCCGAACGCATCCAAGACTTGGGGATCGGTGACGGGCAACGTAGTGCAGCGATTTTGTGCCGTACCAAGAAACAATTTACACCAATGATTGAGGCCCTCGAAGCGCGCGCAATTTCCTACGAAGTCGTCGGGCTGGCGGGATTGCTCAGCATTCCTGAAGTCATCGAAATCGTCGCGATACTTAAGGTACTCGCGGAACCACAGTCCTCCGAACCCTTGCTGCGACTGCTGACGAACGCTCGCTGGCGCATTGGACCGGAAGACCTGTGGGTTCTGAATGCTTTTGCTCGCCATCGCGAACGGCTCAAGCGCAACAACCCGCTTGATACCGAAAGCTCACCGCAAGAAGCAATCGATCATCCTTCGCTCGTCAACGCAATTTTGCAGCTGCCCGACGAGAACTGGACGTCGCGGGACGGCCAGGCGTTTAGCCACGCCGGCCTGCAACGTCTGCAGCACATTGGTGACATGTTGCGCGAGTTGATGCGTCAAATTCACCTGCCCATTCCGACCCTGATTCGGCACATCGAAAAGCTCACAGGTCTCGGTGTCGAAGTAGGGGTGCGCCCTGGGACCGAAGCAGTACAAGCCCGACGCTACCTTGATGAATTCTTGCGTGTTGCAGAAGCATTCCAAGCGTCTGCAGACCACACCCGAACCCTCGACCTACTCACCTTCCTAACCTGGTTGGAAACCGCCGCTGACGAAGAAGACGGCCTGGATATGCCACCCGATCAGCCGAAGCCAGGGGCCGTGCAAATCATGACCATGCATGCCTCGAAAGGCCTCGAATGGGACGCGGTCTTTGTACCCGGGCTCAACGAGCGCTACTTCCCCGGAACCTCGATCGATCTATGGACCGCTAAGAGTCGCGGGGACTTGCCATGGCCATTACGCGGCGATGCCGATACACTTCCCACCTGGGAACATGAACTGGCAAGTGACGTTCGAGAGTGGGCCGGACTGTCCGGGGTCGATACGTGGTCAGAGAAAATGGCCGAAACTATGATGGAAACCCACGGCCGGGAAGTTTTAACGCTCAAACAACAAGTCCAACTTCACGAGCTCGACGAGGCGCGTCGGTTAGCCTATGTCGCCTTTACCCGCGCCAAAGACCTGTTGTGGGTTTCAGGGGCGCACTGGCAAGGCACCACCAAACGTCCTGACAGCATGTCGGTGTTTTTAGCCGAAATGCTGGAATATCAAGAACAACACGGTTTAGATTACAAAGCACACTGGGCAGAAGAATTCCCGGAAGAAAACCCCCGACGCGCCAGAGCGCTGGTCGCTCAATGGCCCTACGACCCATTAGACGGGCCCACCCATTACCAAGTCGAAGCTCGCGAGGACGGCAGGCTGCCCGAGCCCGATGCCTCCGCTGTGGCAGTCCAGCGCAGCCATGCCCGCCGCAATAGCCTCGAACGAGCCGCCGACAGGGTCCGTCAAGCCACCGAGGAAACTATTGCGCTCGATGATGAACTAGCCCAACGGATCAACTGGGTCCTGGACCGCGCACATTTATCAGTGACCCACGACGTCCCGATGCCCGAACACATCTCAACAAGCCGATTCGTCCAACTTGCTGAAGATCCTGAGGCAGTGGCACGCCAAATTCGACGCCCTATGCCCCAACGTCCCACCGCCGCGGCTCGCGAAGGGACGTTGGTTCACGAATGGATCGAACATTTTTACACCCAGAACCGTCCTGGGCTGACCCCAACCTTAGACATTGAAGATCCCGAAGTTCTCGTAGATGCTGAGTGGGACCAAGCCACCGGACTGGCTGAATTACGCGAGAAATTTGAAGCGTCGCCATGGGCTAACAAAACTCCGGTCATGATCGAAGCCTCAGTCGAAACATCAGTTGCTGGACTGACACTCCGCGGCCGTATTGATGCGGTATTTCGCACCGGGGGAGACCCTGACAAAGAATTTGATCCAGAAGCAACCTGGGAACTGGTGGACTGGAAAACCGGTCGGGTCCCATCAGACGCCGAGATGCCGCAACGCAGCTTACAGCTGGCGATTTATCGGCTGGCGTGGTCGCGTCTACACAATATCCCGCTGGAGAACATCACCGGAAAATTCGTCTATCTAGCACACGGAGTGGAGAAGACACCCCAAGATTTTGCGAGTGCTGAACAACTAGAAGAAATCTTGGCCAACGCGTTAGCGGAAACCTAATCTCTGTCTAAATTTTCGCGCACCACTTTCCAGGAAATCGGCTGAGTATCGTCATCTTCGGCCGCCTGCTGGGGTACGATTTCATCGTCCTCTGTAAGCTCGTGGACCACCAGTTGCGCTTCGTGTCTGTCCTCGCCCTCGCGAGCGGTTACTTGCGACCCATCGGCGTCAGCTTGTTGAGGCGCTTGCTCCGAATGCTCATCTGGAACATCAAAAGCTCGGTCTGCGGCCGCGGGTCGGTGATTATCCGCGCCGTCCGAGGGTTCGGCATGAGTTGGCTCATCCGAGGGCGACGGTGCAGTCGTCCCAGTAGCCGCGACCGATTGCGGCACATGTTCCTCATCGGAGGTGATCACGACTTCTTCATCGGTCTCAGCCTCACCAACGGGGACCGGTTCCCAGAATCGCTGACCAATATCTTGCCCACCTGTATGGTCGATATCCGCAGCCAACTCCGACAACATAGTCTCGGCTTCGGCGATCACTTCGTTATTAGAAGCGTGGATACCCGACATCAGGTACTTCGCAAGTGAAAATTCGGCAGCCAGCGCCGCCCGGCGCATGATATGTAAATCTACTTGGTCGGCGGGGACGTCCATGTGCCGGTGGTAGGCCGATAGGATTGCCTCTCGAAACTCGATGGAATCGGTTGAAGCCAACCACATGAAATCCTGCGCCGGATCTCCGACATGCAAGTCGGTCCACCCTGTGACCCCGACCGCGCGATCACGGTCGACCAACAGTGACGTTTCATCAAAATCGCCGTGAACTACTCGCGGAGTGAAGGTCCACATTTGGCGTTCCTCGAACGCATTTTCCCACCGACGCAATAACGACGAAGGAACTTTACCTGTCAGTGCCATCTGGTCCAGCTCAGACAATAACCGAGCGCGAGACTGCTCCGCGCCATATGCGGGGAGATCAGCGGTTTCGACCACGGCGGGTGGGAGCTGATGAATCGCTGCGATAATTCTGCCGATGTCATCGATCGTCTGGGACTCGGCCTGGGTCAGTGTCTCCAGCTCGACTGGTTTGCCGGGCATTTGGTGGTAGATGAACGTGCGTAACGAATCAATCTGTACCGCACCAGCCACCGAAGGCACCCGGAACGGCAAATGTGCTCGAATGGCAGGGGTAAACCCGGAGAGGACCTGGATCTCAGTTTCTAAGCGAAACGCCGCTTGCGAGTTTCGAGGTGAACGTACTCGCCAGTGATTATTATCGGCATCGGTGACGATCGCAGAGTCAAATGCACGCGGGTCATCCGGAAATGCCGAGGCTTGGACAATATCGAGCCCGGGCATGGCTGCTGAGGCCAGTGCTGCAAGTTCCATAGCGGTACGTTTCATCATGTCTACCTTACGCGGGATGGGCTGCGGTTGTGACCTAGCCCTAAGGTGAGTCGAAAAACTTCGCGACCAGACTAAGCTGGAAATTATGGATATGCTGCCCGATCTTGGACGATTACCACTTGCCCGCGATGACGTAGATCGTGGCACCGAAGTTCGTGATGACGAAACCTGGCTGGCCACCCTGTGGGACCGCCCCAATACCCGGGTGCTGTGGTTACACGGCCGCACTGCACCGATTTATGCAGGGCAAATCGTTTTAGCCGCCCCGATGGGCGACTTGCCCGACGATGCTGTCTACATCGGACGCTCGGCTCACCATCGAACAAAACATAGCCAATTCGTTGAACCTGAACAAGAACACGTCGAGATCATCCTATTGACCGCAGAATCATCGGCTGCAGTGCCCGAACTCCGCAATCCCCAGGTAGGTGGTCACCCCGTTGATCATCCTGAATACATTGATTGGTTGGGTGTCTCAGATATCGCTGCCGGACTCAATGATCGTGATGTGGGAATTTTCGTCTCGGCGATCGCAATCGCGAACTGGCACAGGAGCAACAAGTATTGCCCCCACTGCGGCAGCGAAACCTATTTAACAAGTTCCGGCTGGGTCCAAGTATGTGCCAAGGACGGCAAAGAACTTTTCCCGCGCACAGATCCCGCAGTCATCATGCTGATTACCGATCCAGACGACAGAGCCCTATTAGGTAATAACCTTGCATGGGGTGACAAACGATTCTCAGCGCTGGCAGGATTTATCGAGCCCGGCGAATCGTTGGAAGCTGCGGTCAAACGTGAGGTTTACGAAGAATCCCAGGTGATCGTTGAAGGGGTGAAATACATGGGGTCTCAACCCTGGCCCTTCCCACAATCGTTGATGCTGGGATTCATCGGTCACACCTCACGACCTGAAGATGCGGCCGCCGATAAAGAAGAGATTGCCCAGGTTCGCTGGTTTAGTCGGGAGGAATTGCGTGAGGAAGTAGAAAACGGTGACATGTATATCCCAGGCGCCTCTTCGATCGCCTACCACTTGATCCGCCACTGGTACGGTGGACCATTGCCGCAACCTCGAACATTAGAGAATTAGCATTGCAAACACCTGAAGACATTCTGGCTGGCTTAGATAATGAACAGCGCCAAGCCGCAACCACCCTGACCGGCCCCGTCCGTATTTTGGCCGGAGCCGGGACCGGTAAAACCCGTGCTATCACACACCGTATTGCTTATGGCGTGGCCACTGGCGTCTATAACCCTTATAACGTGCTCGCGGTGACTTTCACCGCCCGAGCCGCAGCCGAAATGCGTTCCAGACTGCGCGACCTGGGTGCCCACGGGGTGCAAGCCAGAACGTTTCACGCCGCTGCCCTGAGCCAGCTGCAGTACTTTTGGCAGCAGGCCGTAGGCGGAAATATGCCACGGTTGGTTGAACACAAAACCAATTTGATCATGGAAGCGGCTCAACGACTGCGGATGACCACTGATAAGGCGACCATTCGCGACCTTGCCGGTGAGATCGAATGGGCAAAATTCAATATGCTCACGCCGCAGACCTACCAGCAGCGTGCCAGTCATCGAACGATGCCAGCAGGATGGGATCTGATTGCTGTCACCCGCTTATTCCAGGCATACGAAGACCTCAAATCCGACCGGGGCCTTATTGACTTTGAGGATGTCTTGCTCATCATGGTTGGCATTCTTGAATCTGAGCCGCGTATTGCAGCTACCGTGCGCAACCAATACCGAGTATTTCTCGTGGACGAGTTCCAGGACGTGTCTCCGCTGCAGTACCGCTTACTCAAGGGCTGGTTGGGCGATCGTGAGGATTTATGCGTCGTGGGCGACACCTCCCAGACGATTTATTCATTCACCGGTGCCACTGCTGACTTCTTATTAGATTTCACCCAGGATTTCCCAAACGCCACCAATATCAAACTTATTCGTGACTATCGTTCAACCCCGCAGGTGGTTGATCTAGCCAACCGGCTACTGCAGGAACGGACCAGAGCCGATCGGCCCTCCTTGCCACGCTGGCCAGAACCACTAGAACTGATCTCACAAAGAGCATCGGGGCCGGCTCCGGTGTTTGCGGAATGTACACATGATCAAGCAGAAGCCGAATGGGTCACAGAGCAAATCCGGCAGTTGCTAGCTGAGGGGCATAGGGGCGCTGACATGGCGATCCTGTTTCGGACCAACGCGCAATCAGCAACATTTGAGCAGGTGTTATCTGATGCGGGCATTTCGTATCAGGTACGTGGCGCTGAACGCTTCTTTAATCGCCGAGAAGTACGCGACGGTATCCTGCAATTACGGGCTGCTGCGAAATCTTCCGACGGGGTCGCT
Source organism: Yaniella sp. (assembly GCA_036516155.1). GTDB lineage: Bacteria > Actinomycetota > Actinomycetes > Actinomycetales > Micrococcaceae > Yaniella. The sequence continues at coordinate 16,816 of DATBUK010000143.1, read as the reverse complement.
GGACCGGAGGTCATCACCCGCATCAAAGATGTCCTGGCCTCCCTGGGCTACACTCCCGCTGCACCCCAACAGTCCGGGGCAGTGCGTGAACGCTGGGAATCACTGAACGCCATCGTAAATCTCGCCGAAGATCTCGTGGCGGCTCGCGGTGACCAGGTCACCCTGGACATGGTCGTAGCAGAACTTGATGAACGTGCCTCACATCAGCATGCCCCCGTCATGGACGGGGTAACGCTGGCATCTATTCACTCAGCAAAGGGTCTCGAGTGGGACAGCGTGTTCTTGGTGGGTCTCACAGAAGGGCTCATGCCTATTAGCTTCGCCACGGAAGACAAAAACGTGGACGAAGAGCGGCGTCTGTTTTATGTGGGCATTACTCGCGCAAAGACCAGGCTCTATTTGTCCTGGTCTCTTGCACGATCGGCTGGCGGCCGCGCTAGCCGACGTCCATCGAGATTTTTGCAGGCTATCCGCCCGTCAACCACCCGTTCGGCCTCGAATAGTACTGAACGTCCATCGCGAGCACGCCGGGCCAAAGTGGTCAAGTGTCGTAGTTGTGGAGTTGTGCTGTCAACCGGTGCGGAACGTAAGATAGGCCGGTGCGAAGATTGTCCACCCACCTACGATCAAGACATTTACGATCAGCTGGTGAGCTGGCGCAAAGACATTTCTACAGCGGATAAAGTTCCGGCTTTCGTGGTGTTTACTGATGCCACCCTGGTGGCTATCGCAGAAAGCATGCCGACAGACCTGCAGCAACTACGCACATTGCCCGGTATTGGACCCAAGAAATTGGAACGCTATGGAGCGGATGTATTGGCGATCTTAAGCACCGGCAAGGCTGCACAGCATCCGGGACGGGGATCCACCTCAAACGTTTGAACCCAGCCGTTTGCCAAGTGCACGCGGGTGAAAGTGTTCAGCGTCATACCGGGCACGACCCCGTGTTTCGTCATAGGTACCTGATGCCGGAGCTGCTGGGAATCTATCATCGCCAACACATCGGTGGCAATCAGACCCGCTACTAGGTGGGCACCTGCAACCGTTTCAATACCACCGGCATGAGATATGGGTGTCGTCACAGGCCGCGCAGATGCGATTTCGTGGGATTCAGCGGGAGCCGCAATACACAACGGACAGGCATGGCCGTAATGCATCACCCACGGACCGATATCGATTTCATCGTCTCGGACAACAACCGGCAGGTAGGGATGACGTCGTTCTTTGGCTTTAGTGATGAGGTCGGGGGCTAACCCACCCAGAGTGATATGGATTGTTGCTAGCCCGCCCAGTTCGGGACGGCGTAACCACCCATTAGGCTGCACACGGGGTTTCTGATGCTTTGGATTCAGAGCGGTAGCGGTAGCCAACGACCGTATCTGACCCAGATCAGTTTCATGAAGCCCTGTTCCGAGGTCGGCCGTCGTGACCCGAGTGGCATCCCAAACACTGAGATGCCCCACTCCTGATTCCATTAAGATTTTCGTCAACGCGACCCCTGTGCGGCCTAACCCAAAAAGTTGGATAGCAGCACCGAAACGTTGGGCAGTAAAATCCTGCCGGTCACGCGGGGCGAGCCCATGGAGCCGGCCACGTTTGAAGACCGGTGTCACACAGCGCAGCCTGGCTAAACTTCCACGATGATCCGGATCAGCACTGACCACAAAATCTCCAGCCTCAGGGGTGGAGACCAGTAACGGCGCAAGCTGGGTCAGTAACATATGACACTCAGCTTCAGTCACCTGGCATTCTCTCGCTACGAAGGCTTCTTCACCATCAACAATTCCGTCGCGCAATCGATGGAGAAAGTTCTGCACGGCTTGGCTAACGCCGGTGAGTTCACGTGCCCGGTATCCCGAGCCGATCTGAATATGAGAGGCAGAAGGTTGGGTAAACGATAAGCCCGGATTGATTTGCATGGCAGCTCCTGGGTTGATTCAAGGTGCTACCATGATGGTCGACCGCGTCGCCTCAGGCTGCGTGTTTTCCACAAGACAGACCTACAGCTCGTGTTATCCACATGACGCGCTCGCGAGAAAACGAAATATCGTTGTGTGATGCAGCATGAAGGGCATGAACACTATTTCAACTTTAGTACGTGAAAACATCGAACAACTTTCGGGCGGCCGGATCGCTTCGGTCGTAGAAATCGACGGCGAGCCTATCCGATTAATCGCCTCAGCGCGCCGCCAGAAAACGATCTCTGCCTCGGTGCGCGACGGTATGATCCAACTGTCGGTACCCAGCACGATGAAAGACTCCGACATCATCACATCTGCTCGTAGCCTGATCGCCAAGATTAAAGCCCGCCAACGGGCCAGCCAGCGGTTCCAGTCCAATCCAGAACTCTATGCCCGTGCTCTGCATTTGGCTAAGGTATGGCTCGGTGGGGATGTGCAGCCGAATTCCGTGATCTGGTCGGACCGTCAAACTACCCTGTGGGGTTCGTGCACTGCGACTACCAAGTCAATCCGGATATCGACGATGCTACGTGGGATGCCCCAGTGGGTCATTGACGGGGTTCTGATCCATGAATTAGCGCATCTAAAGTACTCCGGGCACGGCGACGACTTCCAAGCGTTTACCCGACGGTACCCGCGCATGGCCGAAGCTGACGCTTTCTTGGATGGGGTTGCCTTTGCCCAACGCCGTGGGCAAAGTGACCCGTTTCCAAATGCGTACGACTAGTCTTCTTCGTAACCACCCTCGAGAAGTTTCTTGAGATCCTCATCGAGACTGGCGGATTGTTCGGCAGCTGTTTCACGGCGTTTGACGTAACCTTGCGGATCATCCAAATCCTCTTCTGTGGGCAACCGCAACTGCGACTCCCAAATGGCATCGCGGTATTCTTTGCCCTCAGAGTCTTCAATGGTGACCCACAACTCGGCGGCATCGTTCAGGCGTCGAGGACGCAGATCGAGGCCGACGAGTGAACCAAAAGCATGTTCAGCAGGTCCGCCTGATGCACGGCGGCGGTTTATCATCTCGCGCAAAGCGTCGGCAGACTCGAGAGGTTTTGCAGCCTGCGTCACGACAACATCGACCCAACCTTCGACAAGCGCCAACAAGGTCTCCAGATGCTCAATAGCGGCTTTCTGGGCGCCTTCTGGTTCCGGAATGAACATCGAGCTCGAAAACATCTGGTTCATGGATTCAGGATCCATCGGGTCTAAGGTCTGCACGGCATCTTCGATTGCAGACACATCGATGGTGATCCCTGCCGCATACTGCTGCACCATCGCGGTGAGATCACGAGCCAGCCAAGGCGAGTTCGCATACAGGCGCATCCGGGCGGCCTCACGTAACGCTAGATAGATTCGCACCTGCTCGGGTTCAATGTCGAGCCCGTCACCAAATTCTTCAATATTGACCGGCACCATGGCCATCCGTTGGCCAGCTACTGGGAAACCGGTGTCGGTTCCTGAAAGGACCTCTTGGGCCAACTCGCCGATCGCGTGGCCGAGCTGGAGCCCGAACATGGACCCGCCCAGGTTTCGCATCATCGGTTCCATGTTGCCTAGGGCACCTTGGAGTTCTTCAGGTATCTGTCCCGGCAGCTGTTCGGTGATTGCCCGCGTCAGTGCCTCAGACAGCGACCGGACCACCGGTTCGGTCATCTTGCGCCAATTCTCCATGGTCGATTCGACCCATTCGGCACGAGACCACGACACGACCGGCACGTTCGCGGCCTCGATGGTGGTGGCCTGGTCCAACCATGAGTCGGCCAGTCGAAGGGCGTCGCTGATCTCTTTGGCGGCAAAGGAGCCCACGGAAGGATCTTGACCTGCCACAGTTTGACGTGCAGTCTGTTTGGCTAGGTCCCATTTAACTGGCCCTTCCTCATCTGAGGAATGCATCATGAATTGAAACTGCTGCATCATATTCTGGATCATCTGAGGATCCATCATTGAGGGATCGAATGGCATCCCGGCGCCACCAAATTGGTTCATTGCGCGTTGGATTTCTTCTGGATCGGGAGCGTTGCCACCAAACATGCGCCGAAACATTTCGGACATTGGATCGTGGTCGTCACCGTTTGTTGGACCTTGGTTGCTCATAATTCTCCACAGTACTGTAGCGTCGGGTTGAAAAAATAGGGCTTATTCGCTTGGCGCAGAGTGAACTTCTTGTGCACGTTCCTCCTTACGTGCTTGACGCTCATTGAGCGTTTCTGCGGTCCCTTCCGTCATCCGGTATAACACCGGCACGATGATCAAGGTGATCAGCGTGGATGCGACTAGACCACCGATGACAGCGACCGCCATCGGTGCGGAGACGAAACTTGATTGACTGGCTAAACCAAGGGCTGGCGGTATGAGCGCACCAATCGTTGCGGCGGCGGTCATGATAATCGGGCGGACGCGGTTTTGGGCTCCGGCGATAATGGCATCGTCCAGTGTCGCTTCATGACGTCGATACTGGTTGATTAAGTCCATCAGCACGATCGAGTTGGTGACAACGATACCGATCAACATCAGCATGCCGACCAGTGTGGTCGCACCCAAGGGCGTGTCGGTGATCAGCAGTGCCACGATCATCCCGGTCACCGCAAACGGAATGGACACGAGCATCACCAGGGGTTGTACCAGCGACTTCAACAGCCATACCAATACGATGTAAATCAGCAACACGGCTGCGATCATCGCTAGACCGAGTTGTTCAAAGGTGGTGTCAATCTCTTCAGCCACCCCGGCCAGTTCAGACTGGACCCCATCAGGCAACTCAGCTGAGTCGATGGTGTCATTCAGGGCCTGGGTCGTCGCCCCCACGTCATCAGTTGACGCTGGTGTTACCGAGATTGTCACCGTACGAATAGCATTCATCGTGCTGACCGTTGGCGGAATATTCACTCGATTCACTTCGGCAATGTCGTCCAATGGAATCCCGAAGATTTCGAGATTCTCGAGATCTTCGACAGTCTCCACTGCGGCAGATGATTCGATAAAGACCTCGAGTTCACGATCGTTGATGGAGACTTCGGCGACGGGGAACTCGGCGGTGTGCGAAACAATCAGTCCCATCGCATCCGAAACCGTCATCCCGTACTGGGCGACCTCGTCTTCTCGCGGGATGATTTCGATTGAGGGCTGCTCGGCGGTAAAGTCCGACTCGACTTGGGCTACCTCATCGAGCTCTTCGAATGCGGCCACGAGAGTGTCTGAGGCGTCACCCAAATCATCCTCATTTAAGGCATCGAGTCGTACATCGACGGTGTCAGAGCCCATCATGGCATCGCCGGTTTCCATCTGAAACTCACCGTGATCAGGATGTTCTTCGAAAAAGTCCTCGAGCGTTTGTTGCAGCTGGGTTTCCACAGCCGCTTGATCCGCGCCCGCGTCGGTGATCAATGTGAAAGTCGCCTGATCCTCACCGGGACTCATAATCGTTTGGCCACCACCAATGTCCACCTGGACGGTTTCGACCGCGTCGACCTCAGCCATGACCGGTTCCAAGTCACGAGCGAGCTCAGAGGTGCGGGCTAACGATGAACCTTGTGGAGCTTGATAGTTCACAACCTGCATGTTCATTCCGGTATCACCAAGAAGATTGACTTTCAGGGCCGGAACTAGCGCGATCGAACCAACAAACACTGCAAGTGCGGCCACAGCGGTCGTCCACCGTGTGGCCCGAGAACGAATCGCCCAGGCGATGATGGGCCGATAGATCCGGGCCAACCAGTTGGTTGTGACACGAATATCGGTATTTTCCATGACCACGGCCTGATCGCCCGAAATGCGTTGATTGCGCATAAACCAGTAGGCCAAGACAGGAACGATGGTCAGAGCTACGAGCGTCGAGCCGACCATGGCTAATACCACGGTGAGCGCAAAGGGCCGGAAGAGTTCGCCGGCTAGCCCTTCGACCAACAGTATCGGAACAAAGACCAGCACTGTGACGATTGTCGATGAAATGACGGCGGAAGCTACTTCACGGGTCGCGTCGGTGATGGTTTTGAATTTCGATTGTCCCGGTGGCGCCTGTCGGAGGTGCCGCATAATATTTTCGATGACGACAATCGAGTCGTCGACCATTCGACCGATCGTGATCATCAGCCCGGCCAGTGACATCATGTTCACGGTCGTGCCGGTTGCGAGCATGCCCACGAACGCAAACAGCACCGACAGGGGGATGGTGATACCGGTAATGATGGTCGGGCGGATCGATAAGAGGAAAACAAAGATGACCAGCACCGCCAGGACAAGGCCCCACATGCCTTCCGTGGCGAGTCCGGCGATTGCATCTTCGATGAATTCAGCTTGATCAAAGACCACGGTGAACTGGGTGCCGTCGGCCATTTGAATTTCAGCTTCATCCATGATGGCCAGGGCTTCTTCTGACAGTTCAATGAAGTTGGCGTCATTGGAGGGCAGGATCATGAGCGTGATCGCGTCATCGCCGTTGGTTCGCGAAACCGACTGGGCTTCCGCCTGGGTTTGTTCGAGTTCGGCGATATCGGATAACGGTACAGGTTGCTCGTTTTCACCGGATACGAGGATGGACCCCATGTCGGCGACCTCGTCAAACTCCTTGCCAATGGCAATGTCTAACGTTTCATTGTCTTCGCTCACGCTGCCACCGGGCAGGACTGCGCCGGCATCTTCGAGGGCATCGATGAGATCGGTACGGGCAATGCCTTGTTCGTTGAGCGCTTCGTCATCTGGGTCGATGCGCACGATCTCTTCTGCAGCACCAAACAGCTGTACTTGGGCAACACCGGAGATGCTTTCCAAATCGGATCGTGCAGCCTGGTCGAAGCGCTCGCTCAATTCAGCGGGGTCAAGTTTTGAGGAAATCGACACGGCCATCGCCGGGATATTGGCCGTCCCACCGGTGATAGTCGTGGTGTTCGTGCCGTCCGGGAGTTCTTCTTCTAACGAGTTCAGCAGCACATCGGTTTGTGATGCGGCCCGGAAAATATCGGAGCCGTATTCCAACTCCAGAGTGATCAATGAAAAGTTTGAACTCGACGTCGCGGTCGTCGAGACTGCATTATCGACGGTGGACAGCTGACGCTCAATCGGTTCAGCAACTTGCTCGGCCATCTGTTCCGACGAGGCTCCGGGGTTGGTTGCGGTGATCGCAACTGCAGGTAACTCCACCGGCGGGATGAGCTCACGCCGTAACATATTCAGGGAGAGTAGTCCCAGTACCATGATGACAATGGTGACCAGTGCGATGAACGCACGATTTTTCATGCTGAGTTTGACGAGCCAGTCCACAAGGGTCCTTCTGCTGAAATGAAGAGTCAAAATTCTTGTTTCAACTTACCCTAGATAGGCTAGGAGAACTCAATCGGGAAAAGAGAACGAAAGCGATATATGGACATCCAGACCAAACTTCGGCCGCGAGCCAAACGCACTGGTGCGTATTTAGTCCTCTTGGTGTTGATTACGCTCTTCCTCCCGACGCCCTACACTATTCAATCCCCAGGTCCGACCTTTGACACGCTCGAGCAGGTCGAGCTCGATGGGGAAACGCACGACATGGTTGAAGTCGATGGCGCACCCACCTACCCGACCGATGGCAGACTCGACCTCACCACAATTTCCGTGTCTGGTCCGCCAACTTCTTCATCGCTGATGTTTGAGGTGCTGTATCACGCGGTGCAACCATATCCGGCAATCACGCCGGCAGAATTGCTGTACCCACCCGATACCACGGGCGCAGAGGTGCGCAGCCAAAATGCTGAGGCGATGGCAGATTCCCAGTCGTGGGCGGTCGCCGCAGCGCTCGAACATCTCGACATCGACTACCAGCAACGGCTCTTCGCCCTAGATTTTACGGAATCCTCACCAGCTGCAGACGTGCTAGAACCCGATGATGAAATCTTAAGTGTCGACGGCGCCGCGATTACCGGACATGCTCAGCTAGTCAACACCATCCAAGAAGCCGAGGGTCAACCCGTCGAGCTTCGGGTGCGTCGTGATTCGACCGAGCACACGTTCACGATTCCTGTAACCCAGGGGGAGGACGGGACCTACCAGATCGGGGTGTATCTTGATTCGGAGTTCGAATTCCCCCTGGATGTTGAAATCCATCTCCAAGATGTCGGTGGCCCCTCGGCTGGACTCATTTTCACTATTGCACTCATCGACCGGATGACTGAAGAACCCATTGTCGACGGGCGCCACATTGCAGGGACCGGCACCATTGATCCCGACGGTACCGTGGGGCCGATTGGTGGTATTCAGCAAAAAGTGATTGCCGCAGCCTCCGAGGGCGCGACGATCTTCCTCGCACCAGAATTAAATTGCCAGGAAATAACGCATGTCCCAGCTAACATGACCGTTTACAGTGTAGATACACTGGACACGGCATTGGAAATTCTGGATGCGCCAGCAGGGGAAACAAATCACGCCACCTGTTCATGAGCTGGCAGTTCGCTAGAATTTCACTAATTTGTAAACACAAGAGTCGGGCATTGCCCGCAGATAGGGAACTATCGTGAGTTTCGGACAAGGATTCGGTGGCATCTTCGGCCGCCCCGATGATCCCTCCGGTGGCTCTGACGATTCCGGCGGTTCGTCCCGCGGTTACGGATTCTCGTCAGGCAGCGGAGGCTCAGGAAATGACAACAGGGGAGGTCAGGGAGGCGCCGGCTCGCGTCGCCCGGGCGCCCTACTGCTGACGCTGATCATCCTCGGTGTGCTTGTGGCGCTGTTCGTGCTGTTCACCATGGTGTACACCGAAGTGTTGTGGTTCAACCAGCTGGGATACCAAAACGTTTTCTGGATTGAAAACGTCACCAAGGGCATATTGTTCGTGGTAGCCGGTGTGCTGATGGCTGTCGTGACGTGGCTCGCCTTGCATCTGGCCTATAAATACCGGCCAAAAAACTTGGCTGGTCAGCTGCGTCAGAACGTCGAACAGTATCAGAAACAACTTGAACCAATCCGCCGTTTGGTGTTCATCGGAGCTCCAATCCTGATTGGGTTTTTTGCCGGTACGGCAGCAATGAACGGCTGGGAACAGGTCCTGCTGTTCTTCAACCAGGTTCCGTACGGCATGGAAGACCCAGAATTCGGGCTCGACCTCACCTTCTACATGGCGACCCTGCCGTTGCTCTCGACGGTTCTGTCCTTTCTCACTTCGATCGTGCTGGTCGCCGGTATCGCTGGCGTCATTGTGCACTATCTCTACGGTGGTATCCGCATTGAGGACGGTGCCGGCATTACGGTTGAACGGGCAGCCCGCATCCACATCTTGGTCTTCGCGTCGCTGTATATGTTGCTGCAGGCTGGGCGCTACTGGCTCAACCGGTACGAAACCCTGCAGGATCAATCGGGCAACTGGGCCGGCGCGATGTACACCGACGTCAACGCGGTCATCCCAACCTCGACCATCTTGGCTATCGCCGCACTGCTGGTCATTGGCTTGTTCATTGCCACCATGATCAACGGCAGCTGGCGGTTATCCATCATCGGTGTCGCAGGCTTTTTGGTCGCAGCCCTGATCGCCGGATCGATCTATCCGTTCCTCATCCAGGAATACCGCGTCTCGCCAACCGAGCAGACGATGGAAGCGCCATATATTGAGCGCAACATCCAATACACCCGCGAAGGCTACGATGTCGCAGACGTCGAATACACCCCCTACGCCGGTGAGACAGAAACCGAAGCCGGTGCATTGGAGGGCGAATCCGCCACCACCGCCAACGTGCGCTTGATGGACCCCAACCTTCTCAGTGAAACCTTTGGGCAGCTCCAGCAGTTCCGGCCCTACTACTCGTTCCCAGCAACACTTCACGTCGACCGTTATGAGATCGACGGCGAAGTTCGCGACACCGTGCTTGCCGCCCGTGAAATTAACCCTCCCGGAGACGACTCCTGGGTCAACCAGCACGTGATTTATACCCACGGGTACGGCATTGTTGCAGCCGATGCCTCCGAAGTTGGTGGCGGCGGTCGTCCACAGTTCCTGCTGTCCGGTATCCCAACTTCGGGATCGCTGGCTTCCGAAGACGATTATGAACCGCGAATCTATTTCGGTCGCAACGCGCCGGAATACTCCGTCGTTGGTAAAGAAGAAGGCGAACCGGACCGCGAACGTGACCGTCCGCAGGAAACCGATTCCGATCAGGACACGACCTATACCTTTACTGGTGATGGTGGTCCGTCGATTGGTGGCCTGTTCAACCGTCTGGCGTATGCCATCAAGTTCGGTTCGACCGATCTGTTCCTTTCACAAGATGTGAACTCGCAGTCACAGATTCTCTTCGATCGTGACCCAGTGCAGCGTGTTGAAAAGGTCGCCCCGTATCTGACCGTGGATACCAATACCTACCCGGCGATTGTCGATGGACGGGTCAAATGGATCGTCGATGCCTACACCACCTCGGATGCCTTCCCATACTCTGACCAATCGCAGCTAGAGTCCGCGACAGTCGATGCATTGAACGTTGACCCGAACCTGGTGCTTTCCGGTCAGATCAACTACATCCGGAACTCGGTCAAAGCGACCGTTGACGCATACGACGGCAGCGTGGACCTCTTCGCCTGGGAGCCTGAGGATCCGTTGCTGCAAGCATGGATGAACGTCTATGACGGCACCGTAAAGCCATATTCCGAAATGTCAGCTGATCTCATGGATCACGTGCGTTACCCACAGGATATGTTCAAGGTGCAACGTGAACAATTGGCTCGCTACCACGTAGACGACCCGGCTGACTTCTACGAAGCCAACGACGCCTGGTCGATCCCGGATGACCCAACTGCGGGTTCCGAAGCCGGAATCAAGATTCCGCCGTACTACATGACCATGCAGATGCCGGGCCAAGACGAACCCGCGTTCCAGCTGACCACGCCGTATATCCCACAGGAACGCGAGGGAGCCGCACAACGAAACGTGCTCTACGGGTTCCTCGGGGCGAATGGCGATGCTGGAACCGGCGAAGACGGCGTGAAGGCTGAATCCTACGGCCACCTTCAGATGTTGGAGCTACCCCGCCAGACGACCACCCCTGGTCCCGGGCAGGCACAGAACAACTTCAACTCTGATGACACCGTCTCCCGCGAGCTGAACCTGCTTCGTCAAGGTGCCTCCGATGTGATCAACGGCAACATGATCACGTTGCCAGTTGCCAACGGTATCCTCTACGTCCAGCCGGTATACGTTCGTTCGACCGGTGAAACCTCATACCCGGTCCTTCGCAAGGTCTTGGTGGCATTCGGTGACCAAGTCGGCTTCGCTGACACCTTCGCCGAAGCACTCGACCAGGTCTTCGAAGGTGACTCAGGTGCTGAGACTCCCGAGGAACAACAAGCTGAAGGCACGCCCGAAGACGGTGACGATCAGGCTGAACCACCGATGGCCGGCACCCCCGCCGAGCAGCTCACCGAAGCTCTCGAGGACGCCCGTGACGCCATGCAGCGTTCCGAAAGCGCGATGGCTGACGGAGACTGGGCGGCCTACGGTCAGGCACAAGCCGATCTGCAAAGCGCTCTGGAACGCGCCATTGCCCTCGAAGAAGGCGAGGATCCAGATGCTGCAGAAACCGACACCGAGGACGGTGACGTTGCTAACAGCGGCACCGAAGGTGAGGGAGACTAGGAATGATGATGTCCCGATGAGCTAGCCTCCGATTTGCTTTCCATTTTTGCGGTGTGTACAGTAGAGAACAGACGCCGCGGGGTGGAGCAGTTCGGTAGCTCGTCGGGCTCATAACCCGAAGGCCGCAGGTTCAAATCCTGCCCCCGCAACTGAATACGGTGAAAGCCCCCGAGAATTTCTCGGGGGCTTTTGCTTTGCCCAAAATCGGGGAGTCCCCGCACTGCCTCGTCAGACGGATCAGCTCGGATTGCTTCGGAATTCCCGTGCCGGCTCGCGCATCTCCGAGAGCATAACACCAAGAGATGCATCCCACGACGAAGTGTCTCTTCGGTGTACGATCAGGCAACATTCGGATTTCATATCGCAGATACCCAGAAAACTAGACCAAAATAGAGCTGACACCATCTGATATGAAAGGACGGCGAATGCACGAAACGTGGCCGGAGGAACCTCAACAGCGCGCTGAACAGGGCTACTCCTATACCCAACCAAACCGTGGGGCGCAGACCCCACCGCCTCCGCCGCCTTCTGCACAACAGCAAGAGCCTCAACCCAAACGTTTCGGTTGGCCGGCCCTGCTGGTCTCCATCCTCTTGGCTGCTCTTTTAGGTGGGGGTATTGGGGGATTGGCTGCTACCTACTTCGGTGAGGACTCGACGACGGCAGGACCTGACATTCAGGAGTCGCCACAGCTGAATCGAACCGATGAAGTGACTCCCACAACCGAAGCTGCTGCTGTGGCATCACCGTCGGTCGTGACGCTCTCTGTCGGCGGTGACGCCGCCGAGGGATCCGGCTCAGGTGTCATCTTGGATGAAGAAGGCCACATCCTGACCAATACCCACGTCGTGACCCTCGGAGGTCAAACCGCCGCCGCCAATGTGCTCGTCCAAACCCACGATGGTGAAGTCCATGAAGCTGAAGTCGTCGGGCTGGACCCATTGTCGGATCTCGCCGTACTCAAGATTGAAGCGGAGAACCTGACCCCTATCGAAATGGGCAGTGCCGAAGACCTCAACGTCGGCGATCAAGCCATCGCGATCGGCGCGCCGCTGGGCTTATCTGGGACGGTGACCGAAGGGATTATTTCGACGCTGGATCGCACGATCTCGGTCGCTTCGTCTGCGGTACCGGAAGAACCGGAAACCCCAGAACAAGAGAACCCATTTGAGTTCCGATTGCCCGATCAGACTGAGCCGCCAGCAGCACAGGGCCAAATTCACCTCAACGTGATCCAGTCGGATGCCGCCATCAACCCGGGGAACTCCGGTGGGGCGCTGGTCGATGAGGCCGGGCGACTGATCGGCATTAACGTAGCGATCGCGACTCGAACCGAAGGCAACGTTGGCTTGGGCTTCGCCATTCCGGTCGATTATGGCCAACGCGTCGCCGAAGAGATTATTGAAAACGGTGAAGCCTCCCACGGAATGCTGGGTGTCACGATAGTGCCCGCCGGGGATCAATACGTCTCCACGGGTGCCATGGTCGTTGAAGTGCTCGAAGGCGGCCCAGCCGACGATACAGAGCTGCAATCCGACGATGTAATTACCGCCATCGACGGGAAATCTGTGGACGGCCCTGGTCCGTTATCGGCTACCGTACGCGAGTACCCGGCCGGAAGTGAAGTCGAACTCACCATTGAGCGGGACGGCGAGGAATTCACTGAAACGGTGACCTTGGGCGGCACAAACTAGGGCTACACTGGGAGCCGTGCTTACCAAACCTGTTTTTGCTGCTGACCTCGTGTCCACTTCGAATATTCGCCGTGCCCTGGCGATCGCGGCACACCCCGACGACATAGATTTCGGGGCTGGGGCCACGATCGCAGCACTCACCGATGCCGGTGTTGAGGTGACATTTTGTCTGGTCACCTCCGGTGATGCCGGCGGCTTCGAGCCGAATCAGACTCGCGAAGATATGATCGCGCGTCGGCAACAAGAACAACGCGAGGCTGCCAAAGTACTCGGTGTGACCGATGTGCGCTTCCTGAAACACTCCGACGGGTACGTCGAGCCCACGCATCAGCTCATCTGCGAACTGGTTGAGGTGATGCGCCAAGTCCAACCTGAGGTGGTGATCAGCCAGCACCCGCAGCGTCATTGGGAGCGCATCCAGGCCTCCCACCCCGATCATCTGGCCGTCGGGGAAGCGACAGCACGAGCCATCTATCCTGCCGTCGAGAATCCGTTTGCCTACCGTGCCGAGCTTGAGCACCTGCCAGCGTTTCGGGTTGGTCAGTTGTGGATGATGGGCGCTCCGACTGAGCTGGTGAATCTTGCCGTCGACGTGACCGATTACGTGGAGCACAAGCTCACGGCACTGCACCATCACGTCTCCCAACATCCCGATCCCAAATCCATGGACGACCGGGTTCGGACAGCGCTGGCCGAAAATCACCCGACGGCAGATCGGGCTGCTGAACGGTTTCACGTGGTCGCGGTCAATGACGAAACCACGTTTGCCGGGTTCTAGCCTTAGTCCAGCGGCATCTCGACGAGCGCGGTGCTCGACGGGGTCTCAGAACCGGTATCCGGTTCCACGGTGATCCACAGCAGCTCGTAGGAGTTCACGCCGCGGAACTGGACCTCGTCATTGGCGAGTTGTTCAGCGGTGAAGGTACCTACCGAGACCACCTCGCCTCCGGGCTCTTCAAATAACCACACCTGATAGCGTTCGTCGTCACCAATTTCGGGGACTTCATTGAACGACAGGTATGCGGCATCTTCTTCATTTGAGTAATGTCCGGCCACAGTGGACCCGTCAAAATCTGCGGTGACATTGGTGACGTCGTCGGCGTTATCTACCGCGCTGCGAATCCGTTGATCTCCGGTATTCAAGAAGATCACCGCCACGATGACCGCAATGATCAGGACGGCGCCAACGATGATGAACATCGTGCGGCTGCGTCGTTGCTGAGTCGGATCTTCTTCGACCTCGTACTCATCGACGGATTCAATGAAACCGATGCCCACGTTCTGCTCGGGTAGCTGATCGAGGACGGAATCCAATAAATGTGCCGGCGGATGTGCGGACACGCGACGGAAAGCCCACCGCAGCATGCGCTGGAACAGTGCAGACCGGGCGCGCAGTTGTGCGGCAACATCACGGTCCTGGCGATTAATCCACGCTTCGACGGCTACCGCATCCTGGTCGTTGAGGGCTTGCAGCGCATGCAGCGTGGCCAGCTCGGTTCCCAGACCAACGTGCAAGTCTGTGTCAACGTCGTCGGAGAATGCTGCGGTCTGACCGCCCGTCGACGACAGCGACCCCGTGACCTGCGTCGTCAACAGCGGATCAGTGTCGGCATTGGTTCGGATGGCAGAAAGATAATGCCGCGTCAGGCGTACTGCCGCATCACGCAGGCGCGACTTCAGTGTCGGTAGGGCGACGTCGAGGTCCTCGGCCGCCTGCTCGATGGTGCGACCGCCCAACCAGATCGTCGTCAGAGCTAGCGCTTGGGCCTCCGTGAGTGGCTCTAACTCGGTGAGTTGAGCCGCGATGGCGGCCATCCGGTCGACCGAGCTGAGCTCTTCGGCCTCCGGTTGATGAGCCCGTCCGGTTTGTTGGGCGATCGAATTGATCCACGCGACAACGGTACGGTCACGGGCCGTTTCGTCGGCGTGCGTGACGTTGAAATCAAACGTGAAATGGGGTGCCTGACGCCACAGCGAGACATAGGCGTCGGTGGTGGCTTGTAACGCATCGTCCTCGGACGGAAACATGGCGGTGAGCATGCCGTACACCTGCGGTGAGGTGACGTCATAGAGTGCGGCGAAGGCAGCGGTATCATCTTCGCCGGCGGATCGGAGCAGTTGCGCGGGGCCAGGAGTGTAGGTGTCCATCAACCTCAAGCTTAGCGACCAGACGGTCACCCGGGTGGCTCGGCGCGCCCTAGGTTGACCTAACTACCAGCGAAATCGAACTGGCGCCAGGCCTCATACAGCACAATGGAAGCCGAATTGGCCAGGTTCAGTGACCGCCGTCCCGACTGCATGGGCAAATAGACCGTCTCGGTGATCATCGGATCAGTAAGCACACTGTCGGGCAGTCCGGTGGACTCTTGGCCAAAGACCAGCACGTCGGCTGGCTGATAGGACACTTCGTCATACCGCACATTGCCGCTTCCGGTGTAGGCAAAGACGCGCTTGGGTTGGAGGGCGTCCCAGGCGGCAGCGAGGTTGGGGTGGACGGTGACGACGGCGAGGTCATGATAGTCCAGGCCGGCTCGGCGCAGGTGGGCGTCGTCGAAGTTAAACCCCAGTGGCTCGACCAGATGCAGCTCGGCTCCGGTAATCGCGGCCAACCGGATGGCGTTGCCGGTGTTGCCAGGGATTTCGGGGGTGTGGAAGAGCAGCCGAAACTGCGGATTGGTTGCCTGTGGGGTGCGGGGTGCGGTCTCGTGTGGATTCATAATTTTGCGATGAGTTGTCCCATGGCGGCCCGGTCGACAAGATTGTGGTCGCCGGTGCCGATAAACAGTTTGATGTTGCGGACCGAGTCCATGATCGAAGCGGGCACTTCGGTCAACCCAAGTGTGTTCAAGGTGTCGGTAGCCTGAATGGTCGGTGCGTGTGGATTCGAGGAGAATACGACGGCGAAACCACCGACCTCAAAATCCGGCAGAAGTTTTTGTAATCCGGTGACCGCTTCGGTCAAATCGGGCAGGGCAATGCGCTTGCGCCCGACCAGCTGGCTGCCGTTGAACCGGTAGACATCCGGAGGCGTCTGCTGTACCGCGAACACGGCCACCTTTGTGCCGCCAAGTACCACGGTATCTAAGGTGAGCTTTCTGGACAGTTTGACGCCGTGAAAGATGCGGACGGCGGGCAGGGCCGGTTGCAGCCGCGACTGTAACACCTCAGACAGCCGAGCATGCAGCAAGTGTTGTTTTCGGCCTAGCAGTCCACCGGGGATTTTGCCGTGGACGACCTGTTGGGCCAACAGCGAATCCACCGAAACCGGCGGATTCGTCTGAGTGCGAACCGGTCCATCAGCAAGCGGCGGTCGATACCGCACCGAATCCGCAGTGGCCTTGGGCTTGGGCGGTCTTTTAGTGTTCCGGGGTCGGGACGTTGAGGAAGCCGGTTCGGGTCCGGAATCAAGTTTAGACAGTTGGTTCCAGGCTTTGGTGATCTGGTCAAAGCGCGCTGCGTCACCGCCGCGATCCGGGTGATGCTTTTTTGCCAGCGCCAAATACGCCCGCCGGATCTGCTTTTCATTGGCAGAACGACTCACGCCGAGCACGCGGTAAGGGTCCATCTGGTTA
>DATBUK010000142.1:0-4141 GCA_036516155.1 Yaniella sp. | reverse complement strand
GATGGCAGAGGCCAGGAGCCACACGTAGGTGAATCGGCGCATGTGCCGGTAGTCGACGATAAACCAGACCAGCGCCATCGAAATGATGATCGACAGTGCCGTCCAGAGCAGCTGGTTATTTGCTGCATCCCCGCCAGGAGGCACGAGATCCAACCGGTGAATCATTGCCAGGCCTAAGCCGTTGAGCGTGAGGGCCAGGGGGATCACATACTGATCGGCCCAGGGAGCGCGAAGTCGCACCACAATGTGGAAGGCCAGGGCCAGCGCAGCCATCACACCCAGCTGGATCCAATAGTTCATCTCCAGGGGTTGGTCCATGCCAAGACCTGCGAGCATGTAGGCACCGGAACCGATGGCTACGGCCACCAACAGCAGGAGAAGCTCGGTGATACGAGCCGGTTTCTTGACGGGCTGTTCGGTGCTGGTGGCGTCGAGTGTTTTGGTCATTAGGGGTTGCCTCCTGTGGCGCCGGCTGTGGCACCGGCAATTGAGGCTGATGTGGTGACACCGTTGGATGCCAAGGGAATGTCGGAGTCATCCGGCTGGTCGGTGGGCGAGACCGGGGGAGCCTCAGGAATGAGGGCAGCTTCCAGGTCCATCAGAATTTCGCGGGCATGATTCAAGTCCTGTGCGGGCAGGCCGTCTTCGACGCGCTGTCGGCTATATCCGGGGAGTCGGGACAGGGGGATCTCGGTGGATTCTTCAACGGAAGATAATTCGAGGGGACCGAGCGCCTGGGGGACACCCTGATAGATCGCGACATGGTCATCGGTGGTGCCAACATAGTACTGACCGCGGATCCACAAGAACCCAACGGCAACCGACGTGGCAAACAGGATCAAAAAGACCCCGACCATGGTCAACAGCGGCCAGGTCCGGCGACCTGTTGGTACTGCGTCTTCTTCGAGTTCCGATGACCCGGTGGACGCGGGTGCCGGTGCGGCAGCATCGGAAGCCCCGTGGAGGAGTGCGGCGGCCCGCTTTTGCGATGACGACCGAGTAACAATCGGGATTTGGTCGGTGTCGGTTGCCAGTTCGGCGGCCCCGACCAATAAGTGCGGACGCGAGCCGAGATCGGCGCGCAGCAGCGCGGCAGACACGGACTCACCGTCTCCCGCCTTGCTGACTTGTAAGGCAGATTCGGTGAGTTCTTCTTTGGGAGCTTGTTCTTCGACGGTGACTTTTGCCGCAGCAGTGTCGAACACCACGATCGTGACGTTATCCGGGGCCCCACGCTTGAGGGTTTCGTCAATCAGGTCCCGACAAATATCATCCAGTGGTTTATCAGCTCGTAACAGGGTCTCGATGGTCTCATCATCGACGACCGCGTTGAGTCCGTCTGAACACAACAGCCACCGTTCCCCGGGGCCGGTTTCGAACGATGCGACGTCGAGTTCTGGTGAAGCATCGACGTCCCCTAGAACCCGCATCAGCACGTTTTTGTGGGGATGCGATTCGGCGTCTTCTGGTTGGATGCGTCCTTCGTCGATTAATCGTTGGACGAAAGTGTGGTCGGCAGACAGCTGTTCAAAGACGTCGTTTTTGAGGCGATAGGCCCGGGAGTCTCCGATGTGGGCCATGTGTAGCACATCGTTATCGACTAACACGGCGGTACACGTGGTGCCCATGCCGGCAAGCTTGGGGTTGTCGTGTACGAGGTCGTTGAGAATCAGGTTGGCCGATTGAATTTCATCGGCCAATATGGTGGCGGGATCGGTCAGGTCATTTCGATCCAACGGTGCCAAGTCGAGTACTACTGAGGCTGAAGCTACGTCGCCGCCGACGTGTCCACCCATACCGTCGGCCACGACAGCGAGGTATCGGCCGACATAGGCTGAGTCGTCGTTCTTTGATCGCACCCGTCCTACATCCGAGCGCGCGGCGAAGTTAAGCTCTAGATCCATCGTTATGCCCTGAGCTCCATGACGGTCTTACCGATGCGTACCGGCACGTGAGGCTCCAGGGCCATGGTTCGGGTCAGTTGGTTGCCCTGCACGAAGGTGCCGTTGGTCGAGCCGAGGTCTTCGAGAAACCAGCGACTGCCCTGCGGGAACAGGCGGGCGTGGCGCCCTGAGGCGTAGTCATCTTCCAGCACGAGGCCGGCGTCCTGCGCTCGGCCGATCAGTAACGGTTGTCCGTTGAGCGGAATGGTCCGGCCGGCAAGCGGACCTTCGGTGATGACAAGTTGCGTGGCCAGCGCCCGGGTCGGGGGAGGTGGCGTATCGGTTGAAGCGCTCCCGGACTCTTCAGCCTTTTTCTTGTTCTTGCGTTTCGTCAGCCGCGCAGGTCGGGCGATTTGGAGGGAACGACCTTGTGAGCCAATGACCGAGAAAACAAAAATCCACAGTAAGGCAAGCAGCCCAAACCGCAGCGCAGATATTGCTAATTCGCTCAAGGGCTACCTCCGTGCCTGGGTCGTATCGGGAGCAAGACGAAAAACGATGGTTGTTCGGCCGGCGGTAATAATATCACCGTGGTGTAAATCTACCGAGTTCCCCGCCTTTTGACCGTTGAGGTAGAAGCCGTTGGTTGACCCCAAATCTAACGCTGTCACGCGGTCGCCTGCCACTTGGATCTCTAAATGACGACGTGACATGCCAGGATCCGCGACGGTGATATCGGCATCCGTTGACCGACCAATCACCGCGGAGGATGAATTAATCGCATACCGGGTGCCCTCAATTTCTACGACCGGGCGCCAGTCGGTGCGATCGACTTGGACATTCGGATCGGTCATTTCAGCTGGTGGCTGCACCGCAGGAGAGCTGACTTCGCGCTCGGGTGAGTACGAAATCGGTTGTCCGGGATTCACATCTTCAGCGGTTTCCACACTGGAGGTGATCTCCATTTCGCCGCGTTCGATTGCTTCGTCCGAAACGAAGGTCACGCGCACGGGTCCCGACAGTGAGTAGCCCTGTACTGAGGCGTGGCGAATCGCTTCATCACATAATTCTTCCGCGAGTGCTCGGCCCCACTGTTGGACCTGCGGGAAGTCGTGTTCTGAAAACGCGATGGTGTAGACGTTCGGCACGAGCGTGCGTGCCTCAGAAATCGTGGTGGCGCGGTCATCCATTTCCAGGCGCACCGCATTGGTGACCTCGACCGGTTTGATTTTCTTGGAGCCGCCAGCCGAAAAGATTTTGCGCACGGTGCGTTCGAGAAGGTTCTCCAAACCATCTAACATGCCCACTGTGGCACTCCTTTCAGTGTGGCCTCAACGGCTCACCGCTAAAGATTCCAGAGTAGTTCTGCCCCGGAAAATTGTCACATGACAGTTACATTTTCACATATCTCGCCCCGGGATACACGAAGCGCGATGTCAGAGCGAAAATTTCATGTGTAGGTCATTGTCGATTCGCGTTCAAGTGCGTAATGTGTTTATACTATAGATCGTGCTTCTCGCCGATGCGGAGAGCATATGTCATTCGCGCGAGTGGCGGAATTGGTAGACGCGCTGGCTTCAGGTGCCAGTGTCTTCACGGACGTGGGGGTTCAAGTCCCCCCTCGCGCACAAAATTTTGAAGTAGTAAAGAGGCTCCGAAAATTCTTCGGGGCCTTTGCTATTTGGTCACAGCTTCTGCCGTGTCATCTTGTTCACCAACTCCGTGACAGGCACTCAAAGCGCTCGCCGCAATCCCTTGGCTGCAGCATCCACGGAACACCGTTTTCGACGACGGTATGGAATCGCTGCGGCCTCCACGCTTGCGGTGACCATACTGTTTGCCACGATCGGTAACGGTGTTGACGTCCCAGAGGCCACGGGTCTACGTCACCTCGTCATTACCTTTGGTCACACCCTGGTCTTGGGATTGCTGACGGTAGCCTTTCTTATCGCGGCAATCCGTCAACGGTGGAACCGAACCTCGCAAGCAGTCGCCGTCGTGGCGGCCCTTGCCGGTGTGGTTGGTGATTGCCGGCGTGATCACTGCGGCTGTAACCAAGGAAGTGCTGCGCTGGTGTATTTGTTGCGCTGAGCAGCGGTACCTAACGTTTCCACGCTTTGACGACTCGAGCAACAGCCCACCCTGCCACACAGACAAAAGGAATCGACACCGCAATGAGCGCGACCGGATTCGGTTCAAAACGCGTAGAGCCATTCTTGGTGATGTACGCGCCGACAGGGATGGCCATGCCACCGCCG
>DATBUK010000141.1:0-13320 GCA_036516155.1 Yaniella sp. | reverse complement strand
TGTGGGCCCTGCGGGGATCGAACCCGCGACCTGCGGATTAAAAGTCCGATGCTCTGCCAACTGAGCTAAAGGCCCACGGCCCGTTTAGGACCGATTAACGATTGTAGCGTATTTTGCTGTGGAACAAAATTTTAGCCAATGCCTGTCATTGAAGGGCGCATTTACCCTATGCTGTCGTGGGTATGCCCCTCCAGATAAGGAGTATGTTTGAGTTTCCAGCGTGGCGGTTCAGCCGGTATCAGATACAGTCGTCCAAAATTGATGCCGTTAGAAGACTTCGAACATCGAGCAGGTGGGATTGATCCCGCCGAGGTGTTTTCTGCTGCCCAAACCGTCGCTGCCAAACTTGTCGCCACCGGCCAGGACCCCAATGCAGACCAGGAAACCGTGGACTGGTTGGTGGACCTCGTGACCGACGTTGGGCTCGATACGATGGCTCGTCTGTGGGCCGATGCTCCCGCGGTGACGTATGGCGGAGCACTCTGGCGACTCTATGCTCTACAACAAGCGACCCAGCACGACGGTGAAATGTGGGCAGCTTGGTATCGCGCCGGTTACGATGCCTATGCGTCTCGTGTGATCGCCGGAGCCAGTGAGCCCCCGCAAGCCAAGGACCTTCAGACGCTGATTACGAAAATCTTGACGGGCGTTTATTCGGGTGATTTTGGTATCGCACTGGAACGCGGCGGCGCGTACGCCCGAGTCATTGCTGCCGGACAGCACCAACATGCCGAACGGCTCGAAGACTTTAACCCTTCCGCTTCAGCCGCTTTGGAACATCGCTCTGTGAAATTGCAGCGCACGGCCACAGAGCTTGAATTATGCGCTGCTGCCTGGCGGCAAGACCGGCTCCCAGTAGAACGCCCGGAGCAACGACCAACTCATTAACGCGCCGGGACGTTAACTTTCGATGTGTAAAGTAACGAACTATGAAGCTGTCTGTAACGCGCCTATTTTCTGCCGATGAATCAGGTGCGGCCCACGTTCGAACTCTTGCCAAACTTTTGAAAGAATCCGTGGACTTGGTGACGCAGATGTTTGGAGCGTCCCCAGAAACCGGCGCCGAACTCGACGCCCATCTCGATAACATCAACGAACGCGCTTCCCGGGCACAGACCACTATGCTCACTGCGCTGCGCAGTGCGTACCTGACGCCGCTCCCCCGTGAAGATCTCTACTTGCTTGGCACCTGGATTAACCGCGCGATCGAAGCGGTAGCCATCACCGGCACGATCATTCACGCGACTCGCCAGTACCGCCTGCCTGCACGCGCCGGAGATGTGCTGGAAATTCTGACTCGCCAAGCTGATCTTGTGTTAGACACGACCAGCCAGCTCACCCAGCCAGATGAGCTGGAAAGCACCTGGATGCATTTGGAACGTCTCACGCATCAAGCACAACGAGCACTGGTGACCTGGCGGCTAACTGACGCGGATGAGCTTCTTGCACGGCACTATTACCGTCAGCAAGAAGTGGCCCGTTCTTTGGAAGCAACCTTCATGACGATACGTGAGTTCTCGACCCAGCTAGGACGGATCCTGGTGCGTGATTCCTAGACATGGGCACCTTTATCCTGCTTGCCGCGGTCCTCGCGCTCACCGCGGCATTTAGTTTCGTCGTGGCGGGCCGCGACACCCCCAACGCCGTGGCGCTGCCGATCGCAGCTGGTGCGCTCACACCAGGCACCGCACTGTCGATGACCGCAGTCATGCGCGTCGTCGGCGCAATCATGGGTGTCGGGTCGATTCAATTTTTTGCTGCAGACTTTGCTGCTTTGGTCCCCGAAGGCGACATCGGACTGACCGTCACGGCCATCGGAGTTGCCGTGGCTTTAGCCTGGGCGCTGTTCACGTGGTGGAAGGGCGTCACAGTGTCGTCGTCGCACGCTCTAACTTCTGCCATTATCGGAGGCGCTCTAGCTGTAGCTCTGCTGGGTTCTTCTGAACTAGATTTCGGCGATTTAGCTGGCGTGGTAACCAATATCGGGGTAGCTCTCATTGCTTCACCGGTGCTCGCGATGGTTCTCGCATGGCTCATAGCCATCCCCGTTGTATGGTGGGCAAAAGATGTGGCACCGCATCGAGTTGCTTATAGTTCCCGTGGGACCTTGGCGATCACAGCCGCCGCTAATGCGCTGGGTCACGGCGTGCAATACGGCCAGCGCCTGTACATCGTCGGTCTGATGGCCGTCAGTACGGCTGGCGCCGAGGCAGTCCCCCAGTGGGCCATAGCGTGGGGCCTCATCTCGCTGTTAGGACTGGGAACATTTGTCACTGCTTGGCGCGTCAATTACACGCTGACGCGGCGTATTAGTGTGCTGGATCCCATGCACTCTGCAATAGCCTCCTCGACCTCGGCCATTCTCTTATTGGTCGGGTCATTTATGCTCCACATACCCCTGTCCTCATCCATTACCACGGTGGCAGCCATCACCGGGGCTGGGACAGCTCAAAACAATGGCTCAGTCCGCTGGGCGCAAGTTCTCCGCCTCAACGCCTATTTCCTTGTCACTGTGGTGCTCTGCGCGGCAGTGAGTTTCGGCATTCTGAGTTTCATCATGTCGCTGGTTTAATGACTGCCTGACCAGAGACCTTCATCACGCAGTTAGCCCGCGTTTACCCACGTGAAAGCTGCTGTTGCTAAGCGTTTCTGAGCCAGATAGAGTGACAGTAGATGTCGGGTTGCGGTACCCCCGGGCTCCAAATCATTAGCCGCTTCGAGCGGCCACACGCCGTGAGGCGTGCCCGGCCCGACATCGTAGGATTCACAAATCCCCGGTCTGATGTTGAGCATCATGCCGGGGATTTTGCTCTGCTTAGGCGCTCCAGTCGATGAAGGGAAAAACCGCAAGCGAAAAAATAGCCCCAGGGCAAAGAGCGCCTTCGATATCTTGCGCATTGTGCCCGGCGTGACACGTCTCAGCCCTTTCGGTCCCTACACAAACGGTGCGCCGAAAATCTGGGAAAGACCTTCGACGCACCGTTGTTGGGAGCGATAGTCGTTATCCGAAGCGTCCGGAGATGTAGTCTTCGGTTTGTTCGTTTGCTGGGTTGTTGAAGATCGTGGTCGTGTCATCGTATTCGATGAGCATGCCGGGTTCTCCGATAGCCTGCAGGTTGAAGAACGCGGTCTTGTCGGCCACGCGTGCGGCCTGCTGCATATTGTGGGTCACGATGACGACCGTGTAGTCCGACTTCAGTTCGTGGATTAGATCTTCGATCGCCAGTGTTGAAATCGGGTCTAACGCCGATGCTGGCTCATCCATGAGGATCACATCGGGTTTTACCGCGATGGTCCGTGCGATGCACAAGCGCTGCTGCTGACCGCCTGATAGCCCACCGCCGGGTCGATCTAACCGATCTTTGACTTCATTCCACAGGTTCGCGCCGGTCAGTGACCGTTCAAGGATGGCGTCTGATTCTGATTTGGACAGGCGAATGCCGTTGAGTTGGTACCCGGCCAGCACGTTTTCTTTGATCGACATCGTCGGAAACGGGTTTGGACGCTGGAAGACCATACCAACTGTAGAACGAACGCGGACGGGATCAACATTTGGCGAGTTGATGTTCTCATTGTCTAACAGAATCTGGCCCTCGGCGCGGGCACCGGGGGTCACTTCGTGCATCCGGTTGAGCGTGCGCAAGAACGTGGTCTTACCGCAACCGGATGGGCCGATGAAGGCGGTGACCGACTTCGGCTCGATTTCAATATTTACACCTTGGACAGCTTTGAAGTCGCCGTAGTAGCAGTCAAGATCGATGGTCTGAATGCGTTTTGCCATGGTTTTCTTTTCCTTTAAAACATCGAATTCTAGCGACTATTTGCCAGTTTTCGGAGCGAATTGTTTAGCAATGATGCGAGCTACCAAGTTCAGACCCATCACGATCAGGATCAGGACAAGTGCCCCGGCCCAGGCGCGAGCTGTCGACGGATCGCCGGCTGCTGGGGCTGTTGGGTTGGTCAACTGGCGGTAGATGAAGACCGGTAGTGCGGTCATCCATTCGGAGAACGGGTTCCAGTTTGTGGTGGCTGCATAACCTGCTGTGACCAGGATCGGTGCGGTTTCACCGGTGACACGGGCGATGGCCAGGGTCACACCGGACGCGATGCCCGACATTGCGGTTGGAAGCACAACTTTCATGATGGTGCGCCATTTCCGGACGCCCAGGGCGTAAGAAGCTTCACGAAGCTCATCGGCTACGATCCCAAGCATTTCTTCGGTCGAACGTACAACGACCGGGATCATCAACACGCTTAGGGCCAGTGCGGCCGCGAAACCAGTCTTGACCGACTGCAGCGCTTGCGGGGAATCTCCCATCGTCAGTTCGACCAACAAGGTGAGCCCGGCGAAGGCGAACAAACCAGCAACAATCGATGGTATACCGGTCATGACGTCAACGAAGAACCGGATTGCTCGGGAAAACGCGTTGCGATTGGAGTACTCCACCAGGTAAATCGAGGCAAACAGTCCGACCGGGATGGAAATGATACTCGCCAGTAGCGTGATCATGACCGTGCCGACCAGACCGTGCAGGATACCGCCCTGGAGCGGTTCGCCTTCCGTCTGAGTCGCGATGTCAGTAGCACCCACGACACCTTGCATGTCTGTGGTCAACAGGCCCGGGTGTGAGATCAAGGTCGGCAGACCTTGGGACAGTACCGACCAGACGACTGAGATCAGCGGCACAAGAGCGATCAGGAAGGCTGTCCATACCAGGTGGCGCCAGAGTTCGTCGCGCGCCTTGAGCCGATCTTCGAGCACACGGCTGGTGATAAACATCGTGATGATATACGCCGCAGCACCGATGAGAACAAAGCCGATGATGCTAAATGATTCAAAGATCAACAGCGTCAGAATCAGCGAAATAACCGCTGCCCCGGCAGCAGCCGCCATCCACGTCCAGGATGGTTTCCGGTGAGCGGTCAGTGACTCCAACCGGTTCATCTTATTTCGAGGGGGCATATCGTCTGTCTTCTTCTGACCCTGGGGGTCCTTCGATGCGGGAGCCTGCTGTGATTTCGGTGCGCGGGAGGAAATTTGTGAACTCACGACAATCCCTCAGCCTTCTTCGCCTGACGATTCACGATCGCTCTGGCAATCATATTGACGACCAGGGTAATGACAAACAGCATGAAGCCTGCAGCAATCAGCTCAGCTTGGCGCTGGCCGAAGGCTTCAGGGAAGTTCAACGCGATTTCAGAAGGAATCGTTGCGTTGGCCCCGGAGGTGATCAGTGACCAGGAGAAGGCACCTGGAGACAACACCATCGTCACCGCCATGGTCTCACCCAGCGCGCGGCCCAGAGCCAGCATGACTGACGAGATGATTCCCGCGCGGGCGAATGGGAAAACGGTCATCTTGATCATTTCCCAGCGGGTGCCGCCCAATGCGAGGGCTGCTTCTTGGTGCAAGTGTGGGGTCTGCAGGAAGATTTCACGGCATAGCGCCGTCATGATCGGCAGCACCATCACGGCCAGCACAACCCCGGAGGTCAGGATGGTACGGCCGGTGTTTGATGGATCACCGGCGAAAAATGGGATAAAGCCAAGATTATCGTGCAACCATTGATATATCGGCACCAGAAGGGGCGCGAGCACAAGCATGCCCCAGGCACCGTAGACCACTGATGGGATCGCAGCCAACAGGTCAATGACATACCCGATGGTGGTGGAGAAGCGCTTTGGCGCGTAGTGGCTGATGAAGAGCGAGACGCCGATGGCGATTGGGGTCGCGAGCAGCAGGGCGATGGCGGACACGAGGATCGTACCGGCCATGAGGGGCCAGACATAGGACCAGAAATCTGTTGCCTCTTCTGCTCCCGGACCGAAGGTATCCGGTGCAATGGCCGGCAAAGACCGGATCAGCAGGAATGCTGCAACGAAGGCTAGTACGACCAGAATGATCACACCGCCGGTCCAGGACAGGCCATAAAAGACTTTATCCCCCACCGCGGACGTGGTACTACGCGCTTGACTCTTGGTGCGCGGGGATGTGGTTGTCACGTTGTACTCCTGAAACGTTTAACGTATGAAAGGTGCTTTCATGCTGATACCACCGCTTGTGGTGCCAGGCGGTGGTATCAGCTGGTGAAAGCTTGCGCGTGGCCTAGCCGGCTACGGAGATCGCTTCGATGCGCTCAGTGGCTTCGTCGCGAATGGTGTCCGAGATTGGTGCAGAACCAGCTGATTCTTCAGCGGTGGCCTGACCTTCTTCAGAGATAACGTAGTTACCGAATGCTTTGATCTGTTCTACCAGATTCTCATCCTCGTATGAATCACAGAAGATGTGGTAGGAGATCATGACGATCGGGTAGACGCCTTCTTCTTCGGTGTCGCGCTCAAGAACACGTGCACCTTCAGCTTCTGGGTCTTCTTCAGCTGCTTCAACTGCCTGAGCGGCAGCTTCGGCGGAGTATTCGACGTAGTCTTCGCCAACGCCAACAGCAACGGTTGACAGGCCGCCAATCTGGGAGGCGTCTGCGTAGGTGATGGCACCGTCAGTATCGGAAGTCAGGGAGACAACACCGGAGGTTTGCTGAGCAGATTCGCCGGTGAGATCTTCTGGCCAGGCGTCAGAGACTTCCCAGGTCCAGACATCGCCAGCTGCGCCGGAGAGGTAGTCAACAAAGTTCTCGGTGGTACCGGAGTCATCCGCGCGGTGAACAACGGTGATGTCGGTCGAAGGCAGGTCAACGTCTTCGTTCTGCTCTGCGATTTCGGGATCATCCCAGGTGGTGATTTCGCCAGCGAACACCTTGGCGATGGTATCTGGGTTCATGTTCAGGGTGTCGACGCCTTCAAGGTTGAAAGCAACCGCTACCGGCGAGATGTAGGACGGGACGTGGAATGGGCTGCCGGAACCGCAAGCTTGTTCCTGCTCTTCGCTGTCCATGGTCGAGTCGGAGCCTGCGAAGCTGTACTGACCGGCGATGAAACCTTCACGACCGGAGCCGGAACCAACTGGGTCATAGTTGACGGTCAAGTCTGGGTAGGTTTCGGTGATGTCGGAGGTCCATGCAGTCATGGCAGCTTCCTGCGACGATGCACCGCCACCGGTGAGCGTACCCGAGACTTCAGCCGAGGCTTCTTCTCCGCCACCGTTGGTGTTTCCCTCTTGAGCAGAATCTTCCGAACCGCATGCTGCCAGAGCCAGAGCGGCTACAGATGCGATAGCAGCGGAACGGTAAAAGCGCGAAAACTTCACGATGTTTTCCTCTTTCGAGATTGTTATGAGTCAGATTGTTGGGCCGGCAAATGTTGTTGACCCGAACTACTCAATGAAGCTACGCAGAGCAAGTAACCTTCTGGCATTGAAAATATTAACGAAAGGTTAACAGTTGCCGTCCGTCCGCTTTGCCCGTACTTTTTCTTCACCTCGTAGGATATGGGCATGGCCGATCGAATGCATACCACCCCGCTCCCAGTGCAACCTGAGCCCAAGGGCTGGCCGAGGGTTAAAAAGTTTCTTTCGTCCCGATTTCGCTCGGGTGCTTGGCGCGCCCGAAAAGCGCTTATCCCCGCGGCAACATCAGCAATTGCAGCGGTTGCAGCCTACGCTTTTGCCCACCTTATTTTCGGCCACAGCGAGCCGTATTTCGCTGCGACTGCTGCGCTGATTGCGCTGGGTTTTGGGCGTGATCCGCACATTCGCAAGGCCCTAGAAGTCGCCATTGGTGTGACGTTAGGCATACTGGTCGGTGACACTATTCAAACGCTGCTGGGGCAGGGGTACTGGCAGGGCATGATTGTGGTATTTGTCACCATCATTCTGGCCCGTTTCATCGATTCCGGCGTCATCTTTACCACGCAGATGTCGATCCAAGCCGTGCTGATTGTGCTGTTGCCGATTCCACCCGAAGGGCCGCTGAGTAGGTCACTTGATGCGGTGATCGGTGGGGTGATCGCCATCGCGATCACAATGATCACTCCTGTGTCGCTCCGACGCGAAACGGTTGCTGGGTTTCGAGGACTCTTCCGTTCGATCAATTCCGTCTTTCGTGAACTGGCCCAGGCGTTAGAGTCACATGATTCGCGAGGTGGTTGGGTCGCTCTGATTGAAGCTCGCGGCCTGCAGTCGAAAATCGATGCGGTGCGCACCGAAATTGCCTCCGCCGAGGAGTTGGCCACCTACTCCCCCACCCGGCGTTCGGCCAGGCAAGATCTCATCGAAATGTCTCGGACCCTCGAGAAAACCGACCTGGCGGTCAGATCGCTGCGGATTATCGCACGCCGGGTCATCACCGTCATCGACGAATTTGAGACTCAAGACGACAAGATGGATGACCTGGACCGGATGTCTGCATGGTTCACTGACGCCGGTGACGCGGTAGCGGTCTTGGGGCGTTCGCTGTCGGAACCAGTCGCGCCGGGACGCCACCGGTCCCTGTCCGTGGCCCGCGACGCGCTAGGTTCAGTCACCACCAAGCTCACACCGAAGAATCTTGGGGCTGAGACCCTGCATGGTGAAGCGCTGGTCATGATGTGTCGGCCGATGATGGTCGATTTCTTGGAAGCCACCGGATCTGATCATGATGAAGCCACGAGCTATCTTCCACAGCTGCGCGGCTAACTCGCTTATCATGTCCTAGGGTGCGAGTAAGCTTGATTTCATGTCGAAGTCGAAGACCAAACTTGCCTATAAATGCTCCGAGTGCGGATGGATGACCGCCAAATGGACCGGCCGCTGCGGTGAATGCCAAGCATGGGGCACCATTGAAGAAGCCGGTATCACGCCGACGAGCACCCGGACCGCACCGGCCCGCGTTGATGTTGATGCCCTGGCCCTGCCGATTACTGAGGTCGATGCTTCACATGCAGAAAGTTTCCCAACCGGGGTCTCCGAATTCGACCGTGTCTTGGGCTCCGGGCTCGTCCCGGGGGCTGTCATCTTGCTGGCCGGTGAACCCGGGATCGGGAAGTCGACCATGGCCTTAGATATTGCCGGACACGTCGCAGCCACCCGTCGTGACGATGGTACACAGCGCAAAACGCTGTATCTGACCGGTGAAGAAGCTGCGGCGCAGGTACGTCTGCGAGCGGAACGTATCGGGGCCATGAAACCAAATCTGATGCTGGCCGCCGAAACCGATCTGGGGCAGGTACTGGGCCAAATTGAACAGCTCCAACCGGATTTCATGGTCATCGACTCGGTCCAAACGATCCAGTCGGCGTCTATTGATGGGACACCGGGTGGTCGCATGCAGATCCAAGAGGTCACGGCCAGCATCATTCGGTTGGCTAAGCGGTACAACATTGCCACCATTTTGGTCGGGCACGTGACCAAGGAGGGCAGCATCGCTGGGCCGCGCACCATGGAGCACCTGGTCGATGTGGTCTGTCAGTTCCAGGGCGACCGACACTCGCAGCTACGCTTCATTCGTTCGGTCAAAAACCGCTACGGTTCCACCGATGAGGTCGGGTGCTTCAGCATGCGAGATTCGGGGATCGAATCGATTGATGACCCATCCGGGTTGTTCATCAATACCTTCGAAACACCCGCACCGGGTACCGCCATCACGGTGGCCATGGACGGGCACCGCCCCCTGATGACCGAGGTCCAAGCCCTGGTCGCAGACAGTCCCGGTGGGTCACCACGTCGTGTCGTGACCGGGCTGGTGCAATCCCGACTCAACACCGTGGTCGCGATCCTGTCACGGCACCTCCGGATGCATCTGTCCGCGCAAGACGTCTACGCCTCAACCGTGGGTGGCATCAGTGTCAACGAACCCGCCGCTGACCTGGCAATTGCAGCAGCGATCATCTCTTCGCGCCAGTCCACGCCGCTACCGCGCAGCACTGTAGCCATCGGGGAACTCTCCCTGGCCGGGGAACTGCGACCCGTTCCAGGGATCGACCGGCGACTCAAAGAAGCCCATCGGCTTGGCTTCCACAGCGCCATCATCCCCAAAGACGACGGGGTCAAAGTGCCAAAGGGGATGCACGTGGTCCAAACCGACGCGTTAGAAGACGCGATGGCCAAGCTTTTTGACCCCAGTCGTCGTCCACCGCCGCGCCCCAAACCCGGGGCACGCTTGGCTGATGTCATCACACTCGGCCCGGAGGACATCCGTGATGAAGACTAATTACTCGAGTTCAAAGACCACCGGCTCAGCGGTCCGCTCCCCCATGCTCACCACCAGCTGGTACTGGCCAGGCTCAATGTCCTCGACCAGGGCCTCGCAGTCCTCATCGGTGCCGACCCGCTCCCATTCGAACTCTGCGGACTCCGACTGGCCCGGCTCCATCTCCACAATCTGTTCTTGGGGATCAACCTGACACGCACGGGTAGAAAACACGAACTCACCGTCGCTGTCCTCAACGACAAAGTTCTGCTGATCCGATCCCAGCGAAGCATCACACAGCACATCTCCATCATGGGTCACGGTCATCGAAAACACCGGGAACTCGTCTTCCTCATACGACTCTTGATCCGTCGACCCGGTGACCCTCAAAAACTCCGGATCACACGCATTCGCCAGCTCGGTCTCGTCATCTTCATCCTCGTCGGTTGGAGACGGGGATGGCGAGACAGTTTCAGTGACCGTGGGCGTGGGTGCGGGTGCTGCCTCGTCGTCGGAGGTAAACAACCCAATCAGAGCCCAGATGCCCCAGCCGATCAACGCCAAAATGATCAGCAAAATGATGACAGCAACGATACGCCGTCGCCGCAAAATATGGGGTGGAATCTTTCGAGGACGCGGGGGAAGTTGTTGGTCAGACATAGACGATAGTTTAGCCACTCAACCAGAGAATCCGGTGCCCGACGCTAGCATGGTAAACATGTCATCTGCCCTTACGACTCCACTCGACGACGCCCACATACACCGGGTGCGCACCCGCATTCTCGACTGGTATGCGGCCAACGCCCGAAAGCTCCCCTGGCGGGAACCCGACACCACGGCCTGGGGTGTGCTGGTGTCCGAGGTGATGTTGCAACAGACCCAGGTCGCACGAGTGTGGGAACCGTGGCTAGCGTGGATGGAGCGATGGCCGACCCCGGCTGACCTCGCCGCAGCTGAAGCCTCCGAGGTACTGATCATGTGGGGACGGTTGGGGTATCCCCGCCGCGCGCTGCGTCTTCATGAGACAGCTAAGGCTGTGGTCGAACATCACGACGGCAAGCTGCCGGCCGATCCTGATTTATTGCTCCAGCTGCCTGGGATCGGGGAATACACCGCGGCCGCAGTGTCGTCCTTTGCTTTTGGTATTCCCGAAGTGGTGATTGATACTAACGTGCGACGCGTCCACGCCCGCATTTTCTCCGGGCAGGGCGCTGCAGCCCCGAGCTTGACCGCAGCCGAACGTAAGCTGGCTAAAGATCTGATGCCGGACACTTCAACGGATCAGGGCACCGCCGAGGCCAATACGTGGAATGTCGCGACCATGGAATTAGGTGCGTTGATCTGTACGGCAAGGGCACCCAAATGTGAAGAATGTCCGGTGCTCGATGCTTGCGCCTGGGTGGCAGCTGGCAAACCTGAACCCCAAACAGTGACCAGATCGCAATCCTGGAATGGCTCGGATCGACAAGTTCGTGGCGCCATCATGGGGGTCTTGCGGTCCCAAGGTGCTATCGACGTCGGAAGGCTTCGCACCACCGTCGAGGCCATGGGTCAATTAGGGCGCCACGTGCCAGAAACAGCTCAGTGGGATCGTGCGGTCACCGGCCTGGTCAACGACGGGTTAGCCGTGCTGGACCAGGATGTGCTCGCGCTGCCCTAGCGGCGGTTTGGCCGTTTTGCCAGGTCGATGATCATGCGGGTGTTCCCCAGGGTGTTGGGTTTGACCCGGGCCAGGTCCAGAAACTCTGCGACACCTTCGTCCGTGGACAACAGCAACTGGTTGAACACTTCCGGGTCCAGCACAGACTGGTCTTTCATGATCTCGAAACCGTGCCGTTGAAAGAACGACGTCTCAAAGGTTAAACAAAACACGTGCTGGACGCCGAGGGCTTCGGCTTCATCCAGCAGTGCGTTCAGGACGCGGCCACCGACACCCTGACCTTGGTAGCCGTCAGCGGTCGCGAGGGTTCGTACCTCAGCCAGGTGTTCCCACATCACGTGGAGGGCACCAAAACCGATGATTTCTTCCGCGTCGTTTTCGGCGACCAGAAACTCTTGAACCGCCTCATAGTAGGCGACTTTGTCTTTATCCAGCAGCACGCGCTCAGTGGCCAGCGGCTGCACCATCGACCTGATGATCGGAACGTCTTGGGTACGTGCAGGGCGGATTCGAATGTCCATTGTGCCCACTGTACTCGGTCGCTTTCCCTGCGGCGAGCTGAGCCAAGGCGCTCCATTCTCGGCATAAATACGCCATCTGACAACACGCGCACAACCAGGCTAGGCAAATTGTGCAAAGTATCCGCACAATGGTGACTATGAAAATCTTAACCGTATGTCTTGGAAATATCTGCCGTTCACCCGCCGCGGAGTCCGTGTTGATTCATGAATTTGAAAAGGCCGGCATTGAGGCAGAGGTTGCCTCTGCCGGTACGTCTGATTGGCACATCGGCAACGGGGCGCACAAACTGACGCAGAAGGTCGGCACTGAGCGCGGTTATGAGTTCGTCTCAGTGGCAGATCAGATTACCGCCGATCACATCGACGAGGCAGACCTGGTGTTGGCCATGGATGATTCGAATCTGTCGAATATTCTGGCGTTGACCGAAAACGAGGACCAGCGTGCCAAGGTCGTCCGCCTTGGGGCATTTGCCTCAAATGTCGATGAGGCCGGCATCGCCGATGTGCCAGACCCCTACGGACACCCCGAAGAAGCCTACGTCGCCATGTACGACCAGATCGAAGACGCCGCACGCGGACTGGTCAAAGCGATCCAAGACGACTCATTGGGTTCGGTGCTGCAACGATATGGCGGCCAATGAGCCTCACAGGTCGGACCTCAATCATTGACTTGCCTGACGGGACCAAGGCGTTTCGCAAGGCCTCGTCAGATGCGCCAGCCGGTTTCTTTCAGTTTGAAGCCACCGGCTTGCAGACGTTGGGTGAGTTTGGTGCCCGAGTGCCACAGGTGTATGAGGTAACCGACGATCACCTGGATCTTGAACTGATCCGTGCTGAGGGCTCAACACATCGGGCGACCGACACCGAATATGTTTTTGGTCAAGAGTTGGCTCGGTTACACCTGGCCGGTCAACAAGCAGCAGGAAACGACCAGAGTTTCGGTAGCCTGCCGGGGCTGTCGCACTGGTACCTGGGTGGTGCAGCAATT
Organism: Yaniella sp.; assembly: GCA_036516155.1. Lineage (GTDB taxonomy): Bacteria > Actinomycetota > Actinomycetes > Actinomycetales > Micrococcaceae > Yaniella. The sequence continues at coordinate 90 of DATBUK010000141.1, read as the reverse complement.
GATCTGAAACCCACGGACACTCTGTACGAGTCGTTGGTGACCAACCGCATCGTGCCGTTGACTCGCCAAGCGGTGGATGCCGGCCTGCTC
>DATBUK010000140.1:0-1562 GCA_036516155.1 Yaniella sp. | reverse complement strand
AGGACACCGATGCCCAGTGCGTTGAAGAAAATGAGTCGGCCATCGATCACGAGGTCTCCCAAGCACAAGCCGCCGACACTGAGGTCGACGTCCACACGTGGCAGGTGGTCGCGTCTGACCAGCTCACCGGGCGCATGGTTGACGTCGTCGGCGACGAGATCTTCGTCCGCTATGCTGCGGCCTACCCGCCGCAGGTACTCGTTGAAGAGCTCGAGGACGATGTGGCCGAGGAGTTTAACGCAGCGGCCACCGAGCGCGCCCTGGAAGTCTTCGAAGCCGCAGCCTCCCAAGCAGCGTCCGAAGCAGCCGCCGAATAAGCCCCCGTTCTCTGAAATACGCACCGCAGGTGCCGTTGGGCGCTAGCATGTGGGTGTGACCCGAAGTCCTTATGTCCCCTCCGGTAGCGAAGTTGTCCAATCCCTACCGTGGAAATGGAATGTCCAGGGCCGGATCTTTCTGATCGGCGGCCTGGGCTTCATGTTTGATGCCTGGGATGTGTCACTCAACGGCATTTTGATCCCGCTGCTTTCCGAAGAGTGGAACCTCACCGCCGGTCAGGCCGCCTGGATTGGCACCGCGAATCTGCTGGGCATGGCCCTCGGTGCCTTCGTGTGGGCAACCATCGCCGACCGGATCGGGCGCAAAGCCGCTTTCACCGCAACCATCGCCGTCTTCACCATCTTCACCGTCGCCGGCGTCTTCGCCACGAACATCGTCGTCTTTGCGGCCCTGCGATTCATCGCGGGTTTCGGACTGGGCGGGACCATCCCGGTCGACTACGCGCTCGTCGGCGAATTCACACCCCGCAAACAACGCGGCCGCGTCCTGACCGCCATGGACGCCTGGTGGCCCATCGGTGCCGCCCTGGCGGGCTTTGTTTCCGCCTGGTTCGTATCGATGTGGTCGGACTGGCGCCCACCGCTGTTAGCGATGGTCCTGCCGGCCGTGCTGCTGATCTTTGTCCGACTCTGGGTTCCCGAATCACCGATGTTTTTAATCCGCACCAACCAGCATGCCAAAGCCCGCGACGTGATCGACCGGCTCGTCCACGCCACCGGTGCAACCCCCGTGACGTATCGACTCGACACGATGGACGATATCCCCAAAATGTCAGCCGGTGCGGTCTTCGATCAGCTGCGGCGCGTGTGGGCGTTTTCCTGGCGGACGACGCTGGCCGTCTGGTTGTTGTTTTTGACCGTGATGTTCGTCTACTACGTCTCCCTGCAGTGGCTGCCCACGTTCCTCATGGAGGCCGGGTACGCCCAAACCCAGGCGTTTCTGACCACCGGCGGAATGTCTGCGATCGGGCTCGTCGGGGCCCTGTTAGCGACCTACCTGGTGGAGAAAACCGGGCGCCGCCCGCTGCTTGCCGTCTCGGCGATCACCGGCTCGGTCCTACTAGTCGTCGTCGCGATGTTCCTGCACGTCCCACCTGCGGTCCTGCCGCTTGTGCTGGCCTATGGACTGATCATTCAGGTGGCCATCCCGGTCATGTACGCCTACGCCTCAGAGGTCTATCCGACTGATCTGCGCTCCTCCGGATTTGGGTGGGCCTCTGCCGT
>DATBUK010000139.1:0-5816 GCA_036516155.1 Yaniella sp. | reverse complement strand
GTGTTGGGTTTGAAAAACAGCAGTGGGCTGGTGGGTACTTCGTTGCCAAGTTCTTCGGCGTGTGCTTGCCAGTTCCGACCCACGCCGACCACTTTGGAACGCGGCAGGATGGGGGTCACCAGGCGGACTTCGTCTAACCGTAGCGTCTCAGTCGTGGGCTGGATGCCGGCATACATCGGATCGTTGGCCAACACGGTGATGGTGTCATCTTGGACCACGCCGTAATGAAAGTCCTCGCGGTGGACAAAACGTGCGATGCGCATGGTGTTCCCCTTTCCTTACAGCAAGCGTTTAGGCAAGACGGTGCATCCAGCCGTGGGTGTCTTCCTGGGCTCCGGTCTGGATGCCAACCAGTCGGTCCCGCAGCGCATTGGCGACTGGGAACTCGGTGGAGGGTGTCACGTGGGTCTCTTCGCCGTCGGCGACCTGGCCGATCGGAGTGATCACGGCGGCGGTGCCGCAGGCAAAGACTTCTTGGATCTCTCCAGAGGCCACACCGTCTTTCCACTCGTCAAACGTGATACGACGTTCTTCAACGTCCAGACCTTGTTCGGCACCTATTTGCAGGATGGAGTCCCGCGTGATGCCTTCCAGGATCGTACCGGTCAACTGTGGTGTGACAAGCTTATTGTCTTTGGTGACGAAGAAGACGTTCATCCCGCCGAGTTCTTCGAGTGCATCGTCGGGACTACGATCTAAGAAGATGACCTGGTCGTGCCCGCGTGAGGCACCTTGGAGTTGGGCGGCCAGTGAGGCGGCGTAGTTGCCACCGAATTTGGCGCCACCGGTGCCACCTGCACCTGCGCGGGCGAAGTCGCGCGAGACCCAGATGCTCACGGGTTTCAGCTCGCCACCGAAGTAGTTTCCTGCTGGGGAGGCGATGACGTGGAAGCTGAAGTTCCGTGCAGGACGCACCCCGAGGAATTCTTCGGTCGCAATCATGAATGGTCGTAGGTACAGCGACTGGCCTTCACCGGAGGGAACCCAGGCCTTATCGCGGGCCATAAGTTCCTCAAGTGCCTTGACGAAGGTGTCTTCTGGCAGCTGAGGCATCGCCATGCGGTGGGCCGAGCGATTCATCCGGGCTGCGTTCTCGTAGGGACGGAAGGTCCAGATTGAACCGTCGTCGTGCTGGTAGGCCTTGAGGCCTTCGAAGATTTCCTGGGCGTAGTGCAGCACGGCAGCAGCTGGGCTCAACGACAGCGGAGCGTATGGTTCAACGCGAGCGTTGGACCACTCCCCGACCATCTTCAGGTATTCCCCGGCCTGGAATGCTGCCTCTTGGCCTTGCAGATCGGCGGTCCAATCGATGGTCACCATGTGGTCGGTGAAGTACTGTCCAAATCCCGGATTGGCGAGAATTTCTGCTCGCCGGCTCTCGGAGGCTGGGCTCTGATTCGCATCGTACTGAAATTCCATGATTGACCTTTCTTGTGCCCGTACCGGGCGAAAACTGTGTACTATCCCGCTAGCTGGTGAGAGCTAGACCTGGCCTGCAATCGCGTCGCCCACCTGGGAGGTTGAGCGTTTGCTGCCATCGCGGGCGGCCATGTCTTCCCATACTGCCTTATTCACTCGTTCGGCGGCATCGGTATAGCCTTCTTGTTCTAGCAGGATGGCTGCCGAGAGGATGGCTGCGGTTGGGTCAGCCTGTTGCGTACCGGCGATATCCGGTGCCGAGCCGTGGACGGGTTCGTACATGGATGGTGCAGTCCCGCTGATATTGAGGTTACCGGAGGCGGCCAGGCCGATTCCACCTGTCACCGCAGCGGCCAGGTCAGTCACGATGTCACCGAACATGTTGTCGGTCAGGATGACGTCGAATCGGCCCGGATCGGTGGTCAAGAAAATCATCGCCGCATCGACGTGCAGGTAGTCGTGGGTGACGTCTGGGAATTCTTCTCCGACTTCGTTCACGATACGGTTCCACAGGTGACCAGCATGGACCAACACGTTGTGTTTATGCAGCAGGGTGACGTGTTTGCGCTCGCGCTGCTGGGCGTATTCGAAGGCTGCCCGCACGACCCGTTCGACACCGTAGGCGGTGTTGACAGAGGTTTCGTTGGCCACCTCGTGGGCGGTGCCGGTGCGCATTGAGCCACCGTTGCCCACGTATAAACCTTCGGTGCCTTCGCGGAAGACCACGAAATCGATATTTCCAGGTTCGGCCAGCGGTGAGGTGGCTCCCGGATACAACACTGATGGTCGGAAGTTGACGGCGTGGTCGAAGGCAAAGCGCAACTTGAGTAAGATCTCGCGCTCTAACAGTCCCGATGGGATACGGGTGTCATTTGGTGCCGCTCCAACGGCGCCGAACAGGATGGCCTGGTGGCCCCGGATAGCTTCCAGCGTCTCATCGGGCAGGGTTTCCCCGGTGGCGAGCCAGTGCTCAGCACCGACACCGTATTCGGTGGTTTTGACGTTATCTTCACCGATGGCGGCTTGCAGCACCTTCAGTGCTTCGGCGGTGACTTCTGGTCCGATACCATCGCCGGGGATCAGGGCAAGATCTAATACCGTATTGCTCAATGCGTTGTCCTCTTTAGTCATCTTCTTCGTGGCGTGGGAACACCGGTGTGGGTTTGTCGATGGGGGTGCCGGCAGCTAATTGTTCGTCCCACGCGGCATAGGACCGTGGACCTTCACCCGAGGCGTTGGTTCGGCCTGCATCGGCAGAAGGTTCGACACCGAGTGCATCGAGCAGTTTGGTTGCCGCCTCGGGCATGACCGCCTGGATCAACAGCGCGATCCGACGGACCACCTCTAACGTCACCCAGAGCACGGTCTGCATGCGCGCTTCATCTGTTTTGCGCAGGACCCACGGTTGTTGATCGGCAAAGTAGCTGTTGGCTTCATCAAGGACTTTCCATGCGGCACCCAGTGCGCGATAAAAGTCTTGTTTATCGAAATATCCGCGCCAGGTTTCCAACAGGCCTGCCGCATCGGCCAAGAGCTGTTCGTCCTGTTCGGTCAGCTCGCCTGGTTCTGGGACTTGCCCGGCGCAGTTCTTGTAGACCATCGACAGACTGCGCTGGGCGAGGTTGCCCAGATTATTCGACAGGTCAGCATTCTTCCTGCGGATGACACCATCGTGGGAGTAGGAGCCATCGGAGCCGAAGGGGAATTCACGCAGTAAGAAGAACCGCACGGTATCCAGGCCATAGCGTTCGACCCAGTCTGCGGGGTGGACGACGTTGCCCACCGACTTCGACATCTTTTCGCCTTCGTTGTACAAAAAGCCGTGGATGATGACCCGGTGCGGCAGTTCAATACCGGCCGACATCAAAAACGCCGGCCAGAAAATACAGTGGAACCGCGAAATGTCCTTGCCAATAACATGCAGGTCTGCGGGCCAGTACCGGCTCAGCTCACTGTCTGGGTCTGGGAAGCCCGCACCGGTGATGTAGTTCGTGAGCGCATCGACCCATACGTACATCACGTGGTCTTTATTAGTGACTAGTTCGGGGGTTGCCGGTGTTGGGACCGGAATGCCCCAATCAAATGAAGTCCGGGAGATGGACAGGTCTTCGAGGCCGGCTTCAACAAAGCGAATGACTTCGTTGGCTCGGGTGGTTGGTGCGATGAAATCCGGGTTGGCTTTGTAGTGTTCTAGCAGCGGTTCGGTGTACTTGGACAGCCGGAAGAAATAAGATTCTTCTTCGGTCCAGGTCACCTCGGTCCCGGTTTCGGTGGCGATGCGGACACCTTCGTCGTTGACGTGGGTCTCGTCGTCGGCGAAGTAGCGTTCGTCTCGGACCGAGTACCACCCGGAGTAGGTATCTAAATAGATATCTCCGGCGGCTTCCATGCGACGCCAGATTTCCTGGGCTGACGCCTTGTGGTCCTCGTCGGTGGTCCGGATGAACCGGTCATATGAGATCCCGAGGACTTCGTCGTCCATCTTCTTGAACACATCGGCGTTGCGGGTGGCCAATTCCATGGGGCTAATGCCCTCTTCGATGGCCGTTTGCTGCATCTTTTGGCCGTGTTCGTCGGTGCCGGTGAGGAAACGAACGTCATACCCATCGAGCCGTTTGAACCGTGCCATCACATCGGTGGCGACGTATTCGTAGGCGTGCCCGATGTGGGGTTCACCGTTTGGGTACGCGATGGCCGTGGTCAGGTAGTAGGTGGGTTTCACCGAGTTGTTTCCTCCAAGTCAACTTCTGCGGTCTTGGCTGCGTGGATTGCTTCGCCGACTTGTTCGAGCAGTCCAGCGGGCAGGGCGGAGTCCAAGGTCAGTACGGCAAGTGCTTTGGCCCCGTCTGAGCGCAACGCCACGTCCATGGTGGCAATGTTGATGTTGCGGTCCCCCAGTTGCATACCCATGGTACCGATGACTCCCGGACGGTCCTGGTATTCCAGCACGAGCATGTGGTCTGCAATGGCGACTTCGAAGTCGTAGTCGTTGATCCCGACTAGTTTTTCGATTTGTTTTGGACCGGTCAGGGTTCCGGTCACGCTGAATTCTTGCCCATCGGCCGAGACCGCGCTGACGGTGATGGTATTGCGGTAGTGTGGCGAGTCGAGCGTGGTCGACAGGCGGGTTTCGATGCCGCGTCCTTCGGCCAACACTGGTGCATTCACGTACGAGACGTGGCCGGAGACCACATCGGTAAAGACGCCTTTGAGTGCGGCCAGTTTGAGCGAGTCGACGTTCTTTTCGGCGAGTTCGCCGGCAACTTCGACCTCGATCGCCGATACTGATACACCCTTCATGACTGCAGACAGAATGCGGCCGAGCTTCTCGGTCAGTGGGATACCGGGACGCACGTAGGGGTCAATGACGCCACCGGCAACATTCACGGCATCGGGAACGAGTTCATCGGCCAGTGCTAGGCGGACCGATTTGGCTACCGCGACGCCTGCTTTTTCTTGGGCCTCTTCGGTTGAGGCACCAAGGTGCGGGGTCACGGTTGCTGTGTCGTGTTCGAAAAATGGCAGGTCTTTGGCCGGTTCGTTGACGAAGACGTCAATGCCAGCACCGGCAATGAGTTTTTGTTCTAGAGCGCGAGCCAGCGCATCTTCGTCGATGAGTCCACCGCGTGCCACGTTGATGACATAGGCCGAATCTTTCATCATCGCGAACTGTTCATCGGAGATCATGCCCATAGTTTCCGGAGTGCGCGGCATGTGAATGGTGACGAAGTCTGACGTTTCGAGAAGCTCGTCCAAGCTGACCAAGTGAGCACCCATTTTCTGGGCGCGTGCTGCGGTGACGTAAGGATCGTAGGCCACAATCTTCATGTCGAAGGCCTTCATCCGCTCGGCCACCAGCGAGCCGATGCGACCCAGGCCGATGATGCCTAGGGTTTTTTCGTATAGCTCGATACCCTTGAACGCTGAGCGTTTCCACTCGCCTGCTTTCAGCGACTGGTTGGCTGGTGCAATGTGGCGGGCTGCAGCCAAGATGTGGCCACAGGTGAGTTCGGCTGCCGAAATGATGTTCGAGGTTGGTGCATTGACGACCATGACCCCGGCTTCGGTGGCGGCCTGTGTGTCGACGTTGTCGAGCCCAACACCGGCACGGGCAATGACTTTGAGCTTTTTGGCAGCCTTGATGGCTTCGGCATCTATCGTGGTTGCAGAGCGAACGAGGACTGCTTCTGCATCGGCGAGCGCCGGGAGCAGTTGGTCACGGTCTGCACCATCGGTGTGGCGAATCTCGTAGTCGGTCCCAAGAACATCCATGGTGGCCGGAGAGAGTTCTTCTGCAATGAGCACTACTGGTTTGGACACGAACGACACACTTTCAATAATAGGAAAACACTGTCGTGAGCACACATGGCTCACCGCAATCATCTTACGGCGTGTAC
>DATBUK010000138.1:0-14957 GCA_036516155.1 Yaniella sp. | reverse complement strand
AACATATAACTTCCCAGAAAATCGTATCGCCGATCACCGCACAGGTTATAAGGCCAACAACCTAGACAGGGTGCTCGAGGGCGATATGGAAGCGGTCATTAGTTCGCTCATCGAAATGGACGAAGCCGAACGCCTCGAAGCACTCGGCCAAACCACCTAACAATGACGACCGTCAATGATGTCCTCGGTGCAGTGCAAGAACAACTGCACCGAGCTGGTATCGACTCACAGGCACCAGAAGCTGCCATCATCGTTTCCCACGTACTGGGTATTACGCGAGGGAAACTCGGTGTGATGCAAGCACTGGGGGAGCGGTTGAACGATGAAACTGTTGCCACTATTTATGAGTTAGCCCGGCAGCGCGCCACACGCATCCCGCTCCAACATCTGCTCGGTGAAACCACGTTTTACGGGGTCGATTTGAAGATCGAGCCCGGTGTCTTCATCCCACGGGTCGAAACCGAAGTGTTAGTCGAAACCACACTGGCCCATTTCGAACATCATACAACCGGCGAATTGGCAATTTTGGACCTTTGTACCGGCAGCGGTGCTATCGCAGCGGCGTTAGCCGAGCAGTTTGGCCAACGGAACATCACCACAAGGATCTGGGCTGTTGATCTGGATCCACTCGCTGTCCAGTTGGCCCAGCACAACACTGCTGAATACAACGTGTCAGTGTTGTGCGCCGATGCGACTGATGCGGCTTCGCTGGTGGAAGCTGATGCCAAGCTCGTCCAGTGGATAGGTCATTTCGATGCGGTCGTGTCAAACCCACCTTATATTCCGACCGTCACACCCGTGACCCAGCAAGAAGCCGAATATGATCCACAGCTGGCACTCTACGGCGGCTCGGCCGATGGACTCGACATACCCTCCGCAATCGCGCAGGTTGCGGCACAAAGTCTAGCTCCCGGCGGGTATTTCATCCTGGAACACGATGAGACCCATGCTGCCGAAATCGCGGCCATACTTGAACGAAATACGGTCTGGGAGCAAGTTCACACCGTGCAGGATCTCACCGCAACGAACCGGTTCGTGTCAGCTGTCCGGGCATAACTCATGCAACTAACAGCGATTGATGCTTCAACCCTGGCACAATGACTATCGTGACCCAGCTGTTCGACACCCAACAACCAGACCAACGATCCGCCGCCATCTCGAAAGCCGCTGAGGCTATTGGACAACGCGAGCTGGTCGTCTTGCCCACCGACACTGTCTATGGCGTCGGAGCCGATGCTTTTAGCCCGCAAGCCGTAGCGGTGCTTCTGGCGGCCAAAGGACGTTCCCGGCAATCACCACCGCCTGTTTTGATTGGCAACCTGCAAGTCCTCAGTGCGCTTGCCGTGGATGTCCCCGCCACAGGTCGTCTGCTTGCTGAAACGTTCTGGCCGGGCGCACTCACCCTCATTTTCCAAGCGCAGCCTTCGCTGAGCTGGGATTTGGGTGAAACCAGAGGCACCGTGGCACTGCGTTTACCCGACGACGAGCTTGCTCAACACATCTTGAACCAAACCGGTCCATTAGCTGTCTCATCAGCCAACCGACACGGTCGACCAGCCGCGACCACGATCGAACAAGCCCAAGAGGCCCTCGGAGAAGCCGTGGCCGTCTACATCAACGATGGACCACGGGGTAGCCAACAAGCCTCCACCATCGTGGACTGCACAGTCACTCCGCATCGGGTCTTGCGCTCAGGCGCGATCACCATCGAAGAGCTACGCAATGTTGTTCCCGATGTTTTAGATCTGGATGATCCTGAACCGGAGGATACACCCTCCTCATGAAGGTCTATCTCGCCATCGTCGCCATCACCGCGCTGATCAGTTTCGCACTGACGCCGATGGCGCGAATGCTGGGTGTCCGCGGACGCGTGTACACACCCAGCCGAAAACGCGATATGCACCGCGAGCCGATCCCCAAACTCGGGGGAGCGGCCATGGCCATCGCAGTCATCATCGTCATGGGGGCAGCTTCGATTGTGCCCTTCTTATCGGGTATCTATCAGGCACCCATGCTTGGGATTCTGCTCGCGATCGTTGTCGTGCTGGTCATGGGCGTCGCCGATGATCTTTGGGACCTGCATTGGATTATCAAATTCGCCGGCCAAGTCATCGCCGCCGGAATTGTTGCAGCAGCGGGCATCCGCGTTGAAGCTATGCCCGTTGGCTGGATACACGTCGACAATGAGATCGCCCAAATTGTGATCACCATTTTCGTCATCGTGCTCACGATCAACGCATTCAATTTCATTGATGGGTTAGATGGGCTGGCCGCCGGGGTCGCGGTGATCGGTGGCTCAGCATTTTTTATTTACAGCTATATCTTGACGCGGACAATCAACGCTTATGATTACTCCAATTTGGCGACCCTGCTCACCGCGTTGCTGATCGGGGCTTGTCTTGGCTTTTTGCCGTTCAATTTTCATCCCGCACGCATTTTCATGGGCGAGGTGGGCGCACAGCTCATCGGCTTATTAATGGCCACGGCAGCTGTCGCAGTCACCGCGGACCTCGGCGCTTTGGAAGGTTTTCGCTTCCGGAACATCCCGGCCTACATGCCCATCTTGTTGCCACTGGCCGTGATGCTACTGCCGCTCCTGGACTTATTGTTGGCGGTTTTGCGAAGAACTGCTCGGCGCAGTTCACCGTTTACTGCTGACCGCGGTCATATTCACCACAAACTGGTCGACGGAGGCTACACCCACCGACAGGCGGTGCTGCTGCTCTACCTGTGGACCTTTGTTGTCGGATACGGAGCAGTCTCACTGACGTACTTCCCATCTGGCATCGTCATTGCGGTGACACTCATCGCTATGGGACTGCTCGTCCTGCTGACACTACGCCCTTGGATGGTACGCCGGGCCTACTACCGTCGACTGAAAAAGCTCCGCGAGGCCAAAGCCGCTGAACGTGCCACTCATCCGTCACCAGAAACAGGAGATCGCCTTGGCAGCTAAGAAAGTCAATAAGCGTGGATGGTGGGGCATCCTTATCTACGCGACCTGGCCGACACTGGCCGCTATTGCCCTGACGGGCATGATCTTTGCAGCAGTTCAGGGTTCCGAAGCGGGCTGGTCGGCAGCGGTAGCAGGCACGGTGGTCTGGTTCTTATCGGCTCTGAGCATCCTGGTGATTGCTCTGGTGTGGCGCAACCATCGCAACCTGGCGATCCCGGTGGCGATGGGTGCATTTGTCGCTAAAATCGTCATCTTAGGTCTGTTGTTGACGGTTGTTCCGCAACCCGAGTGGCTCCACGTCGCCGGTGCGGCCATCGGCGCATTGGTTGCAATCGTCGTCTGGCAAGTGGCTGAGGTGCTGGTCTTTATCAATACCCGTCGCCTCATCTACGCTTAGTTGAAAGATCACTGTGATTAAGACAACACTTTTAACTAATATTCGGCGTTCTGCTACTGGGTATTTGCCCTTTGACTTGGAAGTATAGTTATATTGTGAGTGACCAAACCCGAATTGTGTGAGGAAGATCGCAGTTCGTTTGCTAGATTGAACTCTCAGTGTCTCAAGCAACTGACGACTCAATGCGACACCAGTAAGGGTTTTTGCTAGACTAACCAAGGGCAAAAACGCGTTGAACATCGTAACTGCCTACAACATTCCGGCAACATCCCCGAGGCAGGACTTAGAAACCTGTTCTTTCCTGTGGGATTCTTAAGAGAGGATTTGCGTGCTTCCACTCGTGCTAAGTTATCTCCCCACGCAGGGATACGTGCCGCCTTCGATTGATGATGCTCATCTGCCAGATATCATCCCCTGGATGGCCGAATACGGCACCGGTTTTGGGAAGCAAATGGCGCTGATCATTCTGTCGATCATTCTGATCTGGGCCTTCTTCGGCTCGGCAATGCGCAAGCCATCTCTGGTTCCGGGCCGTTTGCAGTGGATTGCAGAATCCGGCTACGCCTTGGTGCGCAATACCATCGGGCAAGAAATTCTTGGTGAGAAGCACTTCCGCCAATGGGTACCGCTGCTGTTTGCCACATTTTTCTTTGTATTGCTCAATAACCTCTTCGGTGCGATCCCGCTACTGCAGCTGCCCTCGTTCTCACACGCCGGCTCGGCTTATGCCATCGCCTTGATTGTGTATGTCATCTGGATCGGCGTTGGTGTACGTCACCACGGGGTCAAGTACTTCAAACTTGCCGTCGTACCGGAAGGTGTCCCCGGCTGGATCCTGCCCCTGTTGGTTCCACTGGAATTTATTTCAAACTTCCTGGTTCGTCCTCTGACCCACTCGCTGCGTTTGATGGCCACGATGTTGGCCGGTCACATGATTGTGATGCTGGCAGGTTCGGGTGCTGACTATCTGATCACCCAGACCGACAGCCTCTTCAATGCCGGACTTGGTATCGGCGTGATCATCGGTTCGGTGGCACTGTACTTCTTCGAATTGTTGATCATGGTGCTGCAGGCATACGTCTTTGTCTTGCTCACCGCGTTGTACATCCAAGGGGCCATCGCCGCGCAGGCCGAACCTATCTTCGATGAGGATAACGAACCGGCTGCCAAACAGCAGCAACCGGCCCCGGCAAGCTAGCTTGCAGTGGTCTTGTAGAAACACAACTGAAAAATTTCCCGACTCGGACCTTTGGGTCGGAACGGTGAGATACACACCGTGAAAGAACTTCCTGGTACCGGTACCTATCGGATCCCCGCCGGGAACCCTCCACAACCTGCCTGCTAGGCATCTTGAAAGGAATACAATGGAACTGCATGGTTCATTGAACATGATCGGTTACGGTCTGGCCGCAATTGGCTCCGCTATTGGTGTGGGTCTGATCTTCGCCGCCTACATTAACGGTGTTGCACGTCAGCCAGAATCCCAGTCACAGCTGCAGCCAATCGCACTGCTTGGTTTTGCCCTGGCAGAAGCACTGGCCATTCTGGGTCTGGTCTTCGCTTTCGTTATCGGAGCGTAGGCGCCATCCAAGGTCGGCCCGTCCGACCATGTATGTCAGTAATGAACACTTAAGGATGGTTTGAAATGATCAATAGCATGATGATCATCGCAGCCGCCGCGGATCAGGAGCCGGCGAACCCGCTTATCCCAAACCCATGGGAAATGCTGGTCACTTCGGTCGGTTTCTTGGTGCTTTTGTTCATCGTCATCAAGTTCGTCGTTCCGGCTATGGAGAAATCCTACGTCGAACGCCGTGATGCGATCGAAGGTGGACTCGAGCGCGCTCAGGCTGCACAGGCAGAAGCTGCCCAACTGAAGAACAACTACGAGCAGCTGCTGCACGAAGCCCGCACCGAAGCCAGTGAAATTCGGGAGCAGGCTCGCACCGAAGCAGCACAGATTGTGTCTGAAGCACGCCAGAACGCATCAGCTGAAGCATCACGCATCTCTGAGCAGGCTTCCGTACAGATCGCTGCCGAACGTCAGCAGGCTGTTGCCGCACTGCGTACCGAAGTCGGTACTCTTGCAACACAACTGGCGTCCAAGATCGTGGGCGAAGCGCTTGACGATGATGCACGTTCACAACGTGTCGTTGACCGCTTCCTGGCAGATCTGGAAAAAGAACAGGCCTCGACCACGAGTGCAGGTGCAACTGAGTAATGTCACAAGCATCGCGTGATTCATTGGCACAACTGCACACCGAGCTGAAAGACACTCTTTCAGCCGGAGGAGTCGAACTCGGCGCCGAACTGTTTGCGGCTTTGAAAGTGATCGACGATAACGGTGCACTGCGCCGGTCGCTCACCGACCCAACGGTTGAAGCCAACCGACGTCAAGAACTCATTCGCAAGATCTTTGCAACCAAGATCTCGGCTCAAGCCGTCACTGTGTTGCAAAGCCTTGCCGGTGCTCGTTGGACAACCGAACGTGAGTTCGGTGATGCTGTCGAAAGCATGGCTGCTACCGCTGCCGTCTACAGCGCCGAACAGGACGGTTTGACCGGTCTACAGACCCTGACCAAGCAACTGCTGGAGTTCAACCGAGTCGTTGAATCCCACCACGAGCTACAACGGGCTTTGACCGATCAACAAGCACCAGTAACAGCCCGTGGCGACCTCGCTGACAATCTCATGTCAGATACCGCCCTGCCTGCTGCCAAACTGTTGGTACGTCAGGCGGTCGAACAGCCACGTGGCGTCAAACCTGTTGATCTTGTTCGTCGTTTCGCTGATCTGAGCGCACAGCAACAACGTCAGTGGATCGCCGATGTGACGGTGGCCCGTCCACTCCAGCCAGCTCAGCAAGAACGTCTGATCAAGTCACTGTCGGCACTGTTCGGCCGTGACCTGGCGCTGAACGTCGAAACTGACCCTCAGCTGGTCGGCGGAATCCGGATCCAGGTCGGTGACGAAGTCATTGACTCCTCAGTCGCAACACGACTGAATGATCTGAATACTAAACTCGCCGGCTGACACCGGCACTCGAAACATACACAACTAGGCCCATCCCAACATGATGTGGCATTCAAAGAGAGCAGGGACTGCAGATGGCCGATTTGACCATCAACGCTGACGACGTCCGTGATGCCCTAAACGAGTTTGCGGAGTCGTACGAACCGGCCGACGCCGAACGTGTCGAGGTTGGCTACGTCACGAACGCAGCCGACGGAATTGCCCGCGTCGAAGGACTTCCTTCCGTGATGGCAAACGAATTGCTGCGTTTCGACAACGGCATTACCGGACTTGCACAGAACCTCGACCCCCGTGAAATCGGTGTCGTTGTTCTTGGCGACTTCCAGGGTATTCGCGAAGGCATGAAAGTCTACCGCACCGGCGACGTACTATCCGTACCGGTGGGTGACGCATACATGGGTCGTGTAGTAAACCCAATTGGTGAACCAATTGACAACCTGGGGCCAATTGAGGCCGAAGCACGCCGTGAACTTGAACTCCAGGCACCAGGCGTGACCCAGCGGAAGTCGGTTCACGAACCACTCCAAACCGGCATGAAGGCCATCGACGCGATGATTCCTATCGGTCGTGGCCAGCGCCAGCTGATCATTGGTGACCGCCAGACCGGTAAGACCGCTATCGGTGTCGATGCCATTCTGAACCAGAAAGCCAACTGGGAATCGGGGGATCCGAACCAGCAGGTACGTTGTATCTACGTTGCCGTTGGCCAGAAAGCATCGACCATTGCCTCGGTCCGCAGCACGCTTGAGCGCGAAGGTGCCCTGGAATACACCACCATCGTGGCCGCTCCGGCCTCTGACCCCGCAGGTTTCAAATACCTTGCACCATACGCCGGGTCTGCCATTGGTCAGCACTGGATGTACGGTGGCAAGCACGTCCTCATCATTTTTGATGACCTGACCAAACAAGCTGAAGCCTACCGCGCGGTCTCACTGTTGCTGCGCCGCCCGCCAGGCCGTGAAGCGTTCCCAGGTGACGTGTTCTACCTCCACTCCCGGTTGCTGGAACGTTGCGCCAAGCTATCCGACGACATGGGTGCTGGATCGATGACCGGGCTACCGATCGTTGAAACCAAAGCCAACGACGTCTCGGCGTACATTCCGACCAACGTCATTTCGATTACCGACGGTCAGATCTTCTTGCAGTCTGACCTGTTCAACGCCAACCAGCGTCCAGCCGTTGATGTTGGTATCTCGGTATCGCGCGTTGGTGGTGACGCACAGATCAAGGCCATGAAGAAGGTTTCCGGTACGTTGCGTATTGACCTCGCACAGTACCGCGATATGGAAGCTTTCTCGATGTTCGCTTCGGACCTGGACGCTTCGACACGTCGTCAGCTGGACCGTGGTGCCCGCTTGATGGAACTGCTGAAACAGCCGCAGTACACTCCGTACCCGGTTGAAGATCAGGTCGTATCAATCTGGGCCGGCTCCCGAGGCCACCTGGATGACATTCCCGTGTCTGACGTCTTGCGCTTTGAGTCAGAGTTCCTGCAGCACTTGCGTCTGAAGAATGTCGCATTGGATACTATCCGCGAAACCGGACTGCTGGACGAGTCCGTTGAAGAGGTCTTGGTCAATGAAGTGACAAACTTCAAGAAGTCCTTCTTGGCCAAAGGTTCCGACTCACAAGTTGAACCCGGTTCCGAAGCATTCGACGCCATCGAAGAGGACGCTGTCGAGCAAGAACAGATCGTCCGCCAGAAACGCTGATCGACCCTAGCACGAGGTGCCGGGGCACCACCCGGCACCTGCTATAGGTCACAGAAAGGAAAAGCATGTCAGCATCCGATATTCGGGTCTTTCGCGACAAGATCGATTCGACAACGTCGATGAAAAAGATCTTCAACGCGATGGAACTGATCGCTACATCGCGTATCGGTAAGGCACGCCAGCGTGTAGCAGCTTCGATGCCCTATGCGAATGCCATCACTCGGGCCGTATCAGCGGTCGCATCACAACAAGACATTGAACACGTTCTGACGTCGGAGCCAGAAAACCCACGTCGCGCTGCTGTTCTGATCATGTCTAGTGACCGCGGGCTTGCCGGCGCGTATTCGGCGAACGTCCTACGTCAGGCAGAGTCCCTGATCGAACGCCTCTCCGAAGAGGGCAAGTCAGCTGATCTGTACCTGATCGGTCGCAAAGCTCAGGCGTACTTCGATTTCCGTCGTCGTCCTTACAAAAAATTCTGGACAGGTTCGACAGATAACCCAGAATTTGATGTTGCCAAAGACGTAGGCGAGACCCTCGTCGATGCCTTCTTAACTGACTACGATGACGGCGGCGTAGACGAAATCCATATCGTGTACACCGAATTCAAATCGATGGTCAAACAAGAGCCCATGGTCGTGCGTCTTCTGCCACTGGAAGTCGTAGACGAGGAAGTCACCGACGAAACGGAACTCTTCCCACTCTACGAATACGAACCAGCACCCGAAGACGTATTGGACGCGCTGCTACCGAAGTACATCGAATCGAGAATCTTCTCCTCGATGCTCCAAGCCGCAGCCTCCGAACTGGCAAGCCGCCAGCGGGCCATGAGCTCAGCCGGTGACAACGCCGAAGACCTCATCCGTGAGTACACCTTGCTGATGAACAACGCCCGACAGGCTTCCATTACTCAGGAGCTCACCGAACTCATCGCCGGTGCAGACGCATTGGCCGAGTCCTAACGGGCTGACCACAGCCTCACTGACCCATATTTCAACATCCACATAGAAGTGAGTTACATGACTGCCACCATTAACGAATCCGGTACCGGTGCTACCACCGGCGCCGTGGGCCGTATCGCCCGCATTACCGGTCCGGTCATCGACGCTGAATTCCCAGCAGATGCGATGCCGGAAATTTACAACGCGCTAACCGTTCAGCTGACCCTGAACGGCGAAACCTCCACGGTTACCTTCGAAACCGCTCAGCACCTGGGCGAGAACATGGTCCGTGCGATCGCTATGCAGGCCACCGATGGTCTCGTCCGCGGTCAGGAAGTTGTCGACACTGGCGCTCCAATCTCCGTACCCGTTGGCGATGTCGTCAAGGGCCACATCTTCAACGCCCTGGGCGACTCCCTCGACGTTGACATTTCTGAGCTCGATGTTCAGGAACGTTGGCCAATCCACCGCCAGCCACCAAACTTTGCTGATCTTGAATCCTCCACCCAGATGATGGAGACCGGAATCAAGGTCATCGACCTGCTCACCCCATACATTCAGGGTGGAAAGATCGGTCTGTTCGGTGGTGCCGGTGTTGGGAAAACCGTTCTGATTCAGGAAATGATCACCCGTGTTGCTCGCAACTTCGGTGGTACCTCGGTCTTCGCCGGCGTTGGTGAGCGTACTCGTGAAGGTAACGACCTCTGGGTCGAGATGGACGAAGCAGACGTTCTCAAAGACACCGCCTTGGTCTTCGGCCAGATGGATGAGCCACCAGGCACCCGTCTGCGCGTTGCATTGACCGGCCTGACCATGGCCGAGTACTTCCGCGACGTGCAGAAGCAGGACGTGTTGTTGTTCATTGACAACATTTTCCGATTCTCCCAGGCCGGTATGGAAGTCTCGACCCTGCTGGGTCGTATGCCTTCCGCCGTGGGTTACCAGCCAAACCTGGCTGACGAGATGGGTATCCTGCAGGAACGCATTACCTCGACCCGCGGTCACTCGATTACCTCGATGCAGGCAGTCTACGTCCCAGCGGACGACTACACTGACCCCGCACCGGCAAACGTGTTCGCCCACCTGGACGCGACCACCAACTTGACTCGTGACCTCGCATCACGTGGTCTGTACCCAGCGGTTGACCCACTGGCCTCGACCTCCCGTATTCTTGACCCACAGTACGTTGGTCAGGAACACTACGAGGTTGCGACCCGCGTCAAGCAGATTCTGCAGAAGAACAAGGAACTGCAAGACATCATCGCGATCCTTGGTGTCGATGAACTGTCTGAAGAAGACCGCGTGACCGTAGGCCGTGCACGCAAGATGGAACAGTTCCTGTCCCAGAACACCTACACTGCAAAACAGTTCACCGGTGTTGAGGGCTCGACTGTACCGATCAAGGACACCATCGAAGGGTTCAAAGCCATCGCAGACGGCGACCTTGACCACATTGCAGAGCAGGCCTTCTACAACGTTGGTGGCCTCGAGGACGTGGAACGCGAGTGGGCGAAAATCCAGAAGGAAGGCTAACCTATGGCCAATAACCTTCTGAACGTCGAAATTGTGGCCGAAGACCACTTCTTGTGGTCCGGCCAAGCTCGCTCCGTGTCAGCCCGCACCATTGACGGTGAGATCGGGATTCTTCCCGGTCACACCCCACTTTTGGCAGTGCTCGGTGATGGCGAAGTCGTCATCGAACCGGCCGAGGGTGAAGCGATTACGGCTCAAGCAAATGGTGGGTTCTTCTCGGTCGATAACGACCGAGTGACCATCGCAGCCACCCAAGCGGAGCTGTCAGCCTAGATGCCATCGTGGCTGGTCTGGACGCTACTTGCAGCCGCCCTGATAGCGTTCGTAGTTATCGTAATCATCGCCTGGCGATTGTTTACGCTGCTACGAACGCCAGGGTCGTTCAAAGCGCGTCTCGTGCCAGATTACGAATCAAATGCTCCCGGCAGACCCGTGGTGGTGTCCTATAACGAGTATTCCGTCGAGATTTTCTCGGTGTACTCGATCTGGCCACGACCGCGGTTGAGCGTGCCGCGGCATTCTTTAGATGTTTCTCGAGCTCCGCGTCGAACGCGCCTCCGCGCATGGTTGCGGCTCGACAACTTGGAGACCGGAAGACACGTCATCTTGGCTGCCGCTCAAGAGCACGCCGCAGAGCTGACCACTTGGTACGAGTCCGGTCCCGCTATTGGGATTGGACACTGGCGTGAAGCGCCCCGTCGGCGCCAGCGCCGCCGCTATTTTTAGTCGCAACACCGTGGGTTAGCTGGTACGTGGATGGCCCGCGAACCGACGGTTTTGAAAACACAAAATGCCCTCCGGACACGATCCGGAGGGCATTTTGTGTCTCGCAGATGTTTATTGCATCGCGCCGCACACCAAGTCATGGTCAAAACCGCCGGCAACGAGCCCATCATGAATCGACAACAGGTCTTTGCCGCCGGAAGCTAAGGTGTCCTGGCCCTCAAGACGGGGTCCGGCGGGCCCCGCAGACTGCAGCACTTGGTGCCCCAGACGTGGCGGTCCAGCTGCCAGTGGTGCCTGGCCAGCGATGCCTGTCGCGGCAGAAGCATCCGACACGAGTCGGACGGCGGTGGGGTAGTGGTGAAACCACCAGCGAATCAAATTCAGGTCAACGTGGTGCCCGTCAGCGATCAATTCCACGACGACCCGCCCAGAGTCAGCTGCTTCCACAACCGCCAACAGGGGACCGGGATCGCGATGATGAAACCCGCGCATGGCGTTATACAAGTGAGTGATCATGACCGCCTGCCCGGTAAGCTCATAAATGTGTGTGATGGCGGCGCGCATTTGGTCGTACGTCGCACCCGTGTGTCCGAAAGCCGGTGTGATTCCGTGGGTCACGAGCTGTTGGACGAGGTCTTCAAACCCTGGCAATTCTGGCGCCACGGTCATCATGGTGACAAGTGACGTCTCGGTTTGGAGTTGCAGCAGCTGCTCCAACAAGGCACGGCCAGCGGTGCTATCTGGCACCAGCAGCGCCTCGTGAGGATGGGCTCCGGCATACTCCGGTGCGATGAAGGGGCCCTCCAGATGCACTCCAGCCAGGAGTCCCTGTGCATGGAGACTTTGCAATCGTGTCAGGGCTGCCCACAGGTATTCAGTGTGCAGGCTAGGCAGCGAGGCGGTGACCTGTGTAGTACGCCGGTCTCGTAATAACGTCAGCGCAGCGCGGATCTGGTCGCTGTTGGAGGTGGCGAAGTCCACCCCGGCGATGCCGTGGATATGGCGATCGTGAAACGTTTGGGTGCAAGTGTCAGAAGAGTCGGGAGTCTGCATCGTCGACGCCTCGCATGGCATCGTAGTCCAGCGTGACGGTCGTGAAGCCACGATCCTCGGCGAGCACGCGTGCCTGCGGTTTAATCTGTTGGGCGGCAAAGATCCCGTGTACGGGAGCTAAGAGCGGATCGCGGTTGAGCAGCTCGACATAGCGCGATAGCTGCTCAACGCCGTCGATGTCACCGCGGCGTTTCAACTCCACCGCGACTGTCTCACCGGTCCCGTTCTTGGCTAGGATATCGACCGGCCCGATGGCCGTCATATACTCGCGGCGAATGAGCTGGTAGCCTTCGCCGAGCCGATGAATCTGTTCAGCCAGTAACCGCTGCAGGTCGGCTTCGACGCCATCTTTGACTAGGCCGGGGTCGACTCCGAGTTCATGACTGGAATCGTGTTCGATCGCATAGATGTTGATGATGAGTCGGTCGTCGGCTTTTTGAGACTGAACGGTCCAGACCTGGGTCACTCCCTCTTCGCACTGGGCGTCAGTGGGCTCCGATACCAACACTTTGGCCGGTGGGGTCATCCAGTTCAGCGGTTTATAGGAGCCTCCGTCGGAATGCACTAGGACCGCACCATCTGCTTTGAACATGATCAGGCGCTTAGCCGGGGGAAGATAGGCGTTCAACCGGCCGGCATAGTTGACAGAACATTCGGCAATGACAAGTCGCATAACGACCCCTTAGTCTAATGGGTGTTTTACGTTTCGTAGCGCAGCGTCGCAGGCCGGCGAGTATGTGACAATGGATGCATGGCTCGCAAAAACAGGCGCCGGCGGGAGCAGAATCCCAAACGTGGCAGGAAACATCGCCCCGCATCACCATCGGGTGCCCCTCGAGCCATTATCGACACCAATTACACACGCGAAGAGTCATTCGACGGCGCTTGGCATGTTCGACACGTCACCGCTTGGCGAGCCGTCAAGACCTACACCTGCCCGGGATGCCTCGGAGCGATCCCGCAGGGGCAACCTCATGTGGTCACATGGCGGGCAGACTGGCTGATGGGCGACGAGGATGCCGGACAGTTGCGTCGCCACTGGCACACGGCCTGTTGGAAGAACCGACAGCAAGACTTACGCTAACGAGCATCCTGATAGGGGACGTAGAGTTCCCGAACGAGGACTAAAATCCCGGCCATTGTTGGTATGGCCAGCAAAGCACCTAGGATGCCTAACAGCGAGCCACCGGCGATCACGGCGATGACGGCTAATGAACCGGGGATGGCCACGGTCCGCTGCATGATGCGCGGGGAAATGACATAGGCTTCGAGCTGTAAGTACACAAAATAGATCGCACCGAAGATCACCGCAGACTGCCATCCGGCCAAAAACGCGAGCGCGGTGATGACGACGCCTCCGGTAACGGCCCCCACGAGGGGGATAAACGCCATAAACGCTGCAAAGATGGCCAACAGCGCCACGTACTGAAGATCCGCAATAGATGCTGCTATGAACGCGACAATCCCGTTGAGGGTCGCCACCAAAGACTGTCCCACCACATAGCGGCCTACAGAGGCGGTGATCTTTTCTGACAGGTACTCCAACCGCTGTCGACGTGAGCGGGGTGCCAGTCGGTACATCCAGGCCTTGATTGTCGGGAGTGACGCAAGGAAGTACAAGGTCAACACGACGACGATCAGCACGGAGAAGCCGACATTCAAGATGGCGCCCCCAACCCCGAGGATCCCGCCGAGCAAACTGGTGATGTTGGCACCATCGGCGACGAACCGATTGACCTCGGTGGTCACGACTGATGCCACATCGAATTCGTCGTCGATGGCGCGGAAGAAGTCTGAGGCCATGAAGTCGTCCACGACGGTAGGCAACGTTTGAACAAACGCACCGGTCTGTTCAATCACGACCGGCACCAATGCCGCAAGAAACAGGGTGGCGATCCCCAGCAACAGCAGCACGGCCACGAGCACACCCACACCCCGTGGGGCACCCCAAGACTGGATCTTCGACACGATCGGATCTAACCCCAACGTGATGAACAGCGCGGCGACGATCCACACCAGCAATTGGACGTTGGATGAGACGAGGACATAGAGGGTTAAGGCCAGTCCGACCCCAACGGTGAGCAAGAATCCAGTGCGGATGGGTCTGGAGACCACTTCGGCGGCGACGACGACCGGTGAATCCGAAGCGACCTCATCGACTTCGGCGACGATCGGGGTGTTCGGGTAATCTTCCGGATCCGGCACGGTGAATTGCTGTTGCGCGCGGCGGCCCGCCAGCTGGTTTCGTGCACGTCCGAAGCGCCCTTTGAGATGCTGCCACGCAGTACCAAAGGTGCGTGATGCTGACGGTTTATCGGCCACGTACACCACATTACGACAGGAGCGATCAAACCGGGCAGATTCCAGCGGCGCGGTGACAGTCGGGTTGCTACTATGATGGAAAGTTAGCCGGGTGACATCAACATGGTGCGCCAAACCGACAATCGTTTGAACAAAGGTGGCAGGTTTTGAAATCTCTGGGCGGTATCGGCGCCATCATTCTTGGTGTCGTGGCGATCTTAGTATCCGTAGGACTGCAGACAATCTGGGCGCCACCAGCCGAGTTCAATGCGACCACGCAAGACGTCCAAGAGGCTCCGCTGACC
>DATBUK010000137.1:0-2884 GCA_036516155.1 Yaniella sp. | reverse complement strand
TGCAGGGTCTGGAAGATGGCGGGCGCTAAGTGGACATCCATCTCGGCCACCCATGCGGGCAGCACATCGGGGTCGACCGTGGCCCACTTGAGACTCGCGCGGCCCCGCAGGTGTTCGTCGGGGATGTCGAAGAGTTCGGTTCCGGTGGGTTGTGATGCATGTTCGTTGTGGACCACGGAGAGCTCCAGACTGTCGGTAACGGGATGTTGGACAGAACGTTGGTGAGTGCGGGGCGTTAGAACGAGAACGGCATGTTCGGTCGACGCGTGTGCAAAAACTCTCCGACGACCGCTGCGCCGAGGTCGCGCACATCGGGGGCTACGACTTTGCCGTCGACCCGGCGGGCCATGGCCTCAAGAAAATGTTTGAGTCCGGGGTCGTCGCCGAGGCGGAAGAACGTGATCTCGGCACTCATGCGGCTGACCCGATCCAGCTCGGCGACGGTCGCGTGCAACGTGTCGGGCCCGGGCGGATAGGAGAACATGGATTCGCCGGTGGGGAGCAGATGCGCAGTGGGCTCACCATCCGTCACGATCAACAGCACCGGCCGCATTGAGGGGTGTTTCCGGAAGAACCGGGTAGCTAACAGTAGCCCGTGGTGCAGGTTGGTGCCTTGCTCATAGAACGGCGCCATGGCGGTGAGCTCTTCGACCTGGACCTGGTTGGCGTAGCGGCCGAAGTGAATCAGCTGCAGCTCATCGCCGCGGAAGCGCGTCGAGATCAGCTGGTGCAGGGCGAGCGCGGTGCGTTTCATCGGCACCCAGCGGTTCTCAGCGGCCATCGAAAAGGACGTATCGACCAGGAGCACGACGGCTGCTTGCGTGCGAGCTTCGGTTTCTTGGATTTCGACGTCTTCGACCTCAAGCCGCAGACCGCTGCCGGGGTCATCACCTTGCGAGACGGTCCGGGTGATCGCATTGGTGATGGTTCGGGTGACGTTCCACGGTTCGACGTCGCCGAACTGCCAGGTTCGGGTGGCGCCGGTAATTTCACCAGCGGCCCCAGCATGCCGGGTATCGCGTTGGCCCTGACGCTCCGATAACCGGTCGGCAGCATCCTGCAGCAGGGTCTTGCCGAGCCGACGAATAGCCTGCGGAGACAATCGCAGGTCACCGGTCGAGCCGCGGCGCAGCAGATTCGACTCGTAGAGCGCTTTTTCTAATTCGGCCAGTGTCCGGGCAGACACGGCAGCGTCGTTGCCCAGGTGACGGGCAAGCTTTTCGATATCAACATCTGCCAGCGTCGAGCCGGCATACGACTGGGAGAGCTGTTCGGCGAGCGCATCAAGATCTGCCAGATCCTGCAGCACACCGGTCCCGTCGCCTAATCCCAGACCTTGTTCGCCTTCGAAGGTTTCCGATCCGGTCCAGTCTTCGCCCGGGCGCAGGGCTTGCAGATTGGCATCGAGCCGATTGAGCTGATTCATGAGTTCTGGGGACCCAAACGCCTGGGCTGACAATTGCATGAGCTCGTCACGCTGTTCGGGTGTCATCGACGCGAGCATCCGTTGGGCTGCAGCCGAGCGCTTGGCCAGAGCATCAATGAGTTCGTCGATGTTCTGTGGGTTTTCGGGGAACTGGTCCCCGTGTTTGGCCATGAACTCGTCGAAGTCTTCTTGGGTGTCTTCACCCCGCGCGTGCTTGTCGAGCAGTTCGTTGAGGTCATTGAGCATCTCAGCGATGGCCTCGCGATCCGCATCGGTGGCGTTTTCGAGAGCTTCTTTCATCCCCGCAAACCGCTGGTCGAGCATTTCACGACCCAGCAGGTCTTTGATTTGCTCGTAATTTTGGCGCGCGGTGGTGGATTGCCAATCGTAATCCGACAGTTCGGTCACAGCAGCTGCGGTGGATTCGGGAAGATTCATCAGCTGCATTTCCCGAAAATCCCGATCCATATCGTCCATGCGGATATCACGGGCCAGCTGTTTGCGCTCCTCGAGCACCGCCTCATCAAGTAGTTCTTTGACCTGCTGCAGGGTGCCGTCTAACCGGTGACGCGACAACAGATCGCGACGGCGCTGTTGGACTCGGCCGGCAAGCTCATCCAGGCCGGGCAGGTCACGGGTGCCGCGCTGGAGATACTCGCGGATGGCCTGTTCCGGCGAGTAACCGGCCATGACCTCGTCGGCGATTTCTTCGAGCGCATCACTGAGGTCAAGCGGTGGTGCCAGCGGATCGGGCCCGCCGGTATACCGCCCGTAGCGTGCTGACTTTCCGTGGCGCATGACGCCTCCTTAGCCGTAGACGGTTTTCCCGTCGACGGTGTCTTTCGATAATTCTTGTGCCAGATACAGCCCTTCTAGCGCAAGTTCGATCGCACCGGCTCGCAGTCCAGGATTGTCGCCGGCATTGAGTCGGTCAGCGATCTCATCGTAAAGGCCCTCTTCAGCCTCCTCGGGGAGCTCGGCCAAGATCTCCGCGGCGGTCACGTGCTCTCCGGTGGTGACCGTGTGTGCGCCGTCGAAGGTATCGACCAGGGGCGCGAAATCAATGCCACCGAAATGCGCGCGAGCCGTCTGGGCGATCGCATTGAGTAACAAGTGATTCAGGATGGCATCCTCGCGACCTTCTTCACCCGACTCGAATTCAATTTTGCCGCCAAGAACTTCCACTGCAGTATGAATATCGACGGGACGTGCCACGGCCTCTTCGCCACACAGAGTCGCGCGGTGACGGGCGGCCGCCGCGATGGTCTCTGCGCCAGCGATCGCAAAGCGTGCCGAGACACCCGAGGCCTGGTTGACGGCCGGGGAACGGCGCAACGCTCGGGTGAAGCGGGCAAGAATTTCCAACAGCACATCTGGCACTTCGGCCGTCAGTTGGGCCTCCTGCCGGATGACGGCGATCTCATCTTCAATCTCTTCGGGATAATGCGTCCGAATCTC
>DATBUK010000136.1:0-5506 GCA_036516155.1 Yaniella sp. | reverse complement strand
AACACAGCGATTTTAAGTCGCTTGCCTCTACCTATTGGGCTACGGAGGCTGGAACATTTAGAGTTTAGCGCATTTATATGCACTGGTCATACTTTGCGAACTCTTGATCCAAGAAAAGTCACGGTCCGCTCACTTTTGTGGCGGACCGTGACCTCACTGCAGGAGTTTTATGCGTCTGCGGATGCTGCCTTAGCCATGCGGTTTGGCAGTTTCTCTAGGCCTGCTGCTTCGCGGAATGCGTTGTGCGGGGTTTCGAGCTCTTTGAGTTGGGTGGTGTCTTTGCCCCAGATCATTTCATTGATCCAGCCACCAAGTACGCGAGAGCTGCGCTCCCAGGTTGGCAGCGCGTAGTTGTGGTAAACGCGGTGTGCGAACCATGCGGCAACACCGGACAGTTCGATACCCAGTGGGTTCCCAACACCCTTGCCAACGCCCATACCGGCAACTGCGCCAAGAGACTTGTGGTAGTACTCTTCGACGGCACCTTCGCCGAAGCGAACGGCCATAAGGTTGTCGGCCAAGCGGGTGGCCTGACGACCGGCGTGCTGGGCGTTTGGTACACAGAAGCCACCTGGACCGTCACCGGTCAGGTCTGGGACAGCGGCAACGTCACCGGCGGCCCAAGCGCCTTCTAGTACGCCACCTTCACCGTCGGAGATCTGCAGGGTTGGGGTGACTTCGATACGGCCGCGATCTTCGACTGGGAAGTCAGTCGAGCGGGCGACCTTGTTCGCGGCAACACCGGCGGTCCAGACCAGGGTGTCGGCGTAGAACGAGCCGGCATCCGACTTGTCGGTCATGTTCATGAGTTTCAGGTGGTTGTCGACTGCTGACGACAGTGAGGTATTCAGCAGAACTTCGATGCCGCGTGAGCGGAACGCTTCGACAACTTCGACAGCCTGCTCTTCGCTGACCTCAGGCATGATGCGACCCATGGCCTCGATCAGGACGATGCGTGCATCGGACTGCGCAAGCCGTGGGTTCTTCGAGATTGCAGTGCGGACGAGGTCTTCGATTTCACCAATGAGCTCTGCACCGGCGAAGCCACCGCCGACCACAACAAAGGTCAGGGCGCGACGACGCTCTTCGGCATCGGTCATCAGGGCTGCGGTTTCGATGCGTTCCAGGATCTGGTTGCGAATGGTGACCGCTTCTTCGATACGCTTCAGACCGATCGCGGCTTCGCCCAAACCGTCAATTGGGAAGGTACGGG
The DNA here is from genome assembly GCA_036516155.1 of Yaniella sp. GTDB lineage: Bacteria > Actinomycetota > Actinomycetes > Actinomycetales > Micrococcaceae > Yaniella. Next base: position 4,293 of record DATBUK010000136.1, on the reverse strand, counting down.
AGTCGGCACCTGCGGTCATGACGATGTCCTGGTATGGCAGTTCGAAGGTGTTGCCTTCAACACCTTCTACAACTGCGACTTTTTCAGCGTGGCGGACTTCGACGATTTTGCCCTGGACCACTTCCGACTGGCGCAGGTGAGTGCGCAGATCGACCAGTGCGTGGCGTGGTTCGATGGAACCGCCGACGACTTCTGGCAGGAACGGCTGATAGGTCAGATACGAGTTTGGTTCAACAACGGTGACGATGCCGCCACGGTCGCGAATCTTTTTCTGCAGGCGCTTGGCGACGTTGTATCCAGCGTAGCCACCGCCTACGACAAGGACGCGGGGTTTCGGAGAAAGATGCGGAGTAATAGCCATGTGCCCTACCTTAGTTGCCTCTGCTCGACTTTGTGAAGTTTTTACCAAAGTCACGAAGATTCATATTGTTTGGTTCGTCGTTGTGCCATGACTATGGCAGTCGCGACCGCCCCGAGGAGCAGAATTGCTGCCCCAATGACGATCGCGGGTTGGAGTGGATCGGTGCGTTGTTCGAGCTCTGCGGCTTGCGGTACGTCGGTCGGATACTCGAGCGTTCCGGCGACTTCACGGCCTTCATCGTCGGTCTGCGGTTCTTCAAGTTCTCCCCGACGGTGCAGAGTGATCCAGTCGGCGATCGAGCCCATCGGATTGCTCGCAACCGCAGGCACGTCTTCGGTCAGTGCCGCGTTGGCGTCGATGATGCCGCGACCGTAGAGGTGGTCCTGACCGGCGTCGCCACCGTCCTGGGCGGTTTCAAGGATCTGGTTGATTACCTGGGGAGCTGGCATCGAAGGATTCTCGGCACGAATGAGCGCCGCCAGTCCTGAGACGAGTGGCGCTGCTCCAGAGGTGCCAGACCAGTGCGTGTAGTTATCATCCGGCAGCGCACCGATGAGTGGATCGGCCGGTGCTGCAACACCAATGGTGATGCCCTGGGTTGACGCATCCCAGGAGGCGCTGCCGTCCTGATCTAAGCCGGCCACGGTGAGTACGCCGGGGATGGTTGCAGGGGCGCCAACAATGTCAGAACCGGAGGCTCGGTTGCCCGCTGCAACCACCACAACGACATCATTTTGTTCGGCGTGGAGGAACGCCTGGTCCCAGGATTCGGGCCAGTCTTGGGCCGAGGAGGCCAGCGAAATGTTGATGACATCGGCGCCTTGATCGACCAACCAGTGAATGCCATCGGCAATTTGATCATCGACGGTTGGCACGTGCGGGGCAGAATCATCCAGGAGTACCGAAACGGAAAGGATCTCGGCCTTCGGTGCGGTGCCGAGGATGCCGTCGGTGCCGAACTCGTCGATGGGTTCGGGTTCGACTTCCTCTTCTGCCTCTTCGTCCTCTTCTTCAGAGTCAGATTCCTCGTCGTCAGAATCTTCTTCGGAGTCTTCGTCGTCCTCGTCGTCTTCGAGTTCGGGAGGATCACCGTGGCCGTGGCCGGCGATCAGTGAGGCGACCATGGTGCCGTGGTTGGGGTCGGGTCCCATGGGTGTGGTGCCGTCTGGCTCGCCGGTTCCGGAGGCATCGTAACCGCCCACAACCTGACCGCTGAGGTCTTGGTGCGAACCGTCAATGCCGGTGTCGATGACCCCGATGGTCACACCCTGCCCCATCGTGGTGTTCCAGGCTTCGGTGAAACCGTAGTCTTCGAGCCAGTACTGTTCGTCGCGCCAACTGTCTGCGACCGCGGGGGTCGCGACCAGGGTGGTCAGGGCAATGCCGGCCAGAGCGGCCACTACCTTTCTGTACATCGTTACCTCAGCAAGGACAGTGCGATGCCGTCCAAAATATCTTTCTCACTCGTGATCGCGGTCGTGACAGCGTTATTCGAAGCATCGCGTAGATGTTGGAGGATCTGTACCCAGATGATCGCACCGGCTCCGATGACATCGGCACGACCCTCGTGCATGTACCCCAGTTCGAGACGTTCGGCGCGGGTTTTGCCCAGGATCTCATTCGACGCGGCGGTAATGTCTTCAATGCTCAACTCAGTGCCGTGGATGGCCTCCGAGTCATAGGCCGGCAGGTTCAAAGCTGCGGCCGTGATCGTGGTGATGGTACCGGCGACCCCGACCACGGCATCGAGCTGACTGAAATCAAACGCTGCCGGGTCCAGGTCATCTAAATAAGTTGCCAGATCGGCTTGGGCCGCGGCGATCTGTTCTTGGGTTGGTGGGTCGCTGAGATGGTGGCGCTCATGGAAGCGCACGCAGCCGACATCCATCGAGGTTTGGGCTTCGATATTCGCTTCGCCGGTGGCCGGATCGATGGTGCCCAGCACGATTTCGGTGGAACCGCCTCCGACATCGACCACGGCGACCCGGATCGGGCGGTCCCAGCGTGAGGTATCCAGGGCAGAGGCGGCACCGGCAAAGGTCAGTTCGGCCTCTACTTCGCCTGAGACGACTTCGGGGGTGACGTGTAAACGCTGGCGGATACCGGCGACGAATGCGTCGCGGTTGGAGACGTCCCGGGAGGCCGAGGTTGCAATGAACCTGGTGGGGTGCGCGCCGTGGCGCGTGATTTCGCGAGCATAGTCGTGAACGGCTGCAAAAGTGCGTTCAAGTGCTGCCGGTGCGAACTCGCCGGTTTCGTCGACGCCCTCCCCCAGCCGGACGATGCGCATATCGCGGTGGAGCTCTTCGATCCCGTCGTCAGTCTGTTGGGCGATGAGTAAGCGCACCGAGTTGGTGCCTGCGTCTATCGCGGCCACCGGGCCGTTGCCGGGGTCGGCGTATTGGATCGGGTTGGTCCGGCCTGCTCTGCGGAGCCGTCGGGTGTGCCGGGATAAGTCTTTTTGGGGTGGGTCGCCTTCGGTATCCCAGGCGCCTTCACACCGACAGACGGCCGGGTCGAATTCATGGCGCATCAGCTCAAGTGCCTCATCCCCCAGTGGATTGACGCCGGGACCTTCGGCAAGGCTGTGGCCGACGAGCACGTGGATGCATTTGACGCGTTCGGGCATACCGCCTGCGGTGACCCCGGCGATCTCAGGAACCGGCCCAACGCCGGAGATTTCGCCGATACGAGCTCGTGCGCTCAAGTAGTTTTCGTGGGCCGCACGATATGCGTCGGCTAGCTCGGTGTCGGTGGACAGCCGGTTGGTCATGTCCTCCATGACCCCGGCGTTTTCGAGCCGGGAGGCAGCTGCGGTGGCGTGCGGATGGGTCAGGTAGAAGGTCGTCGGAAATGGGATCCCGTTGCTCAATCTGGGTGCGGTAGTCGCGACCAGGGGGTTGCCGCAGACGCAGCGGGCCCCGATTTCTACGACATCGCGGACCGGTCGGCCCAGTTGGCGCGACAGGGTGTCGAGGTCTTGAGCGGTTGGTTCTTTCGTCACGGAGTGTTTTTCCTATTCCTGCCCCGAGGTGAGCACTGAGCCCCACAGGCGGTCTGCCCAGCCCATTTCAATGTCTTCCTCTACGGTGGCGACGTTGGGTTCGGTCTCGGTGGTCTCTTCTTCGTCATCGATTACCAGGTATTTGCGTTCACCCGGCATCACCATGTTAAACCGTTCCCGGGCCTGCTGTTGCACATAGGCCGGATCTTCCCAGCGTTCTAATTGGGTTTGAAGTTCTTCTTCGCGTTGTTTTTCTTGTGCCAGTTGTTGGCGCGCTTGGGTAATGTCGGCCTGTTGTTCCAGGAGTAGTTGGAGCGGTTGGGCCATGATCAACGCGGCGATGAACAATACTGCCAGCAGCGCGACCGTGCGGCCCGAGAACTGGCGGGCCGGTTCTGGTTCATTATCAAAGCTGGTGGCCCGTTCGGTGCGATCCCAGATGGCGGCATCGATCCGCTTGGTTTTGCGTTTCTTGGGCTTCTTCTTCGCCCGGGTGGCCGTCTCCAAGAGCCGTTCCCGCATCTGCGAGCGCGGTGCTGGTTCGTGTTCTTCGGCCGGTAGCGCAGTATCTTCGGCTTTGTGTTTGGCCGGTTCTGGTTCCTTGGCTGGTTTGCGGTTGATTTTGGTGACGGGTGCAGGGTCACCCATGATGACCGCGTCGTCGTCATGGTCATTGGTGGTCTCCTGGCGGGGTGGAGGTTGCACAGATTTTGGCATGCGCGGTTTCTTTGGCACCGTCTCGTCACCTCCCGGCAAGCTGTTCATTGGTCTGTCTAGTGTACTGGCCGGACACCGGTGGGAGGCTATCGCCCACGCGGAAGTGCTGTGTATTTTCAGCGAATCCCCAGTTTCACAGCTTCATCCTGACACATCAATACCGCGGCCGAATCGTGCTCGGCCGCGGTATTGATCAGCATGTTGTTAGCGT
>DATBUK010000135.1:0-27457 GCA_036516155.1 Yaniella sp. | reverse complement strand
TTGATCGAGTCAGCTCAAGGTTTTGGGCGAGCACCGCTGGATATTCCGGCCCACCCAACAGGGTCAATAGGATGCGGGACCGTGTTGGGTCGGCCATGGCTCGGCCCAATCGGTTCATCACGTCGATACGCGCGTCATTGGTCAGCATGCACTGAACTATACAGTACCTACTGAATGGTGTTGATTGGTGTGACGGTTAACTTCGTTTGGCGGCTTGTGGCAGTGCCGATTGGCGGCTTCACAATCAATTTGGCTGGCAAGTGTTTTTTCAAGTCCTGCATCTTCAACATGCTGTAAAAGAGGGTATACCGGTTTTATATGTCAGGCATCCTTAGTGTTAGTAGTTCGGCAGCGATGTAGTCTTCGTGCGTGGCTGGCAGCCAGGCAGCCATGAGGAAGTCATAGTCGCCAGACGTCACACTGGGAACAGCTGGTGCTGGATCCGCATATTCGAGGCTAACGTCCCAGGCTTCTTGTTCAAGGACGTGTGGCTACAGTTCGGAGACGGAGAGTCCTTCCCGGCCGTTGAAAACACCGATGGTGACCGAGCCGCTTTGGGCTTCACCATCACCTGCAGGGGCGGTGTCCTCTGGATCATAATCGTCAATACATCCGGTCAGAGTTAGGCCGGCAACGGAGAGGATCGCGGCTGTTTTGTAGAAGCGAGCTGAGATTTTCATGGTGTATGTCCTAAGTGTCGACAGGAGCGGATACGCTGGTGTCGCTGGCTTCCAGATGGGTGGTGGAAGCCAGCGGCTGTCAGCAAGTTGAAGGGCCGACTACTGGCTCAGACCATCAACGTTTTCTTGGCTTCCTGCTGCCCATGCCTCGATGATTGAGCGGTAGTCATCGACATCCTGGTTCTCATTAAATATCACGTGCTCTAACGTGTACAGTAGCTCCGGGCCAATTTCAAAGTTTTCCAACCAACGACTTCGGCATTGGCCTCATTAACAGCCCATTCCGCGTTAGCGAAGGAGGGCAGTGATTACATGCTCCGTGACGCGCTGCTTGCCGTGATGGGTATATTTGTCTCTACATTTCTATTGGCGATCCGATTTATAGAACTGTGACTGTTCACGTCAGTTTGCGGTTCTTAGCGGTTTCGTATGGCGACAGAGGTGGCCTGTGGCAGCGTTTGTTTTGAAGTTTGTGACGTGTTGACATACACAATCGAACACGCCCTTGACCGGCACCAAACAATCCCACCAGATGTTGCCATTGGTGTTCGAAGTATGTTCGGCAAGCTTCCAAAGGAAAAACTTCTCAGTCGTTGGTGGCTAATGATGCAGTTCAACTCCGGGGAGGAGTTCAATGACGCTATGTCGGGTGTTTTAGCATTGAGGGCGCCCTTATTGTTCATAAGGGACGAAACTGATTTGTCCGCTGGGCTCTAAATACGCGAATTTCACCTCGCAGAGCTCCTGGAAACCGTTGATTCTCAGTTGGATAAGATTTCATCCTTCGTGAGGAACTCGCGCCGTGCGGTTTTGTGCACAATTTTGCCATTTCTGATCAACGGACGCGGACGCGGTGCTGTGAGGTTATCCAACCACGCCCATCGATAGATGCCCATATCCAGTAGCGTCGCCCAAAACAGTACGGTACCCACCACCACAAGACTGTCAAAAATGGAGGTGGCTTCTCCTCCAAGGCCGGGGCTGGCAGCCTCAGAAATTAGGACGACCAAGATAATGTCTGAGGCGTTCAAGTCTCCTGACTCACGTCTTCCGAGGAACCGCATGAGCAAAAAGACTGCAAGGTACATCACCGTGCCGCGCAAGAACAATTCGAGCACAGAGGTACTGAACATAAAAACTGTATCCCACATGATCGTCTCCTAGAACAACTTGTTAGATCGATAGCTTGATTCATAAAGCACCCCGGACCGGCACCACACAACAGGTACCGATCACCCAGCGAGTGAACAGTCAGGTACGCCACGCGTTATCGTGCCCGTGAGCGCTGGGTGGCTGGCCCATTGCGCCGCGCCACGACGGTGTCGAAGTATCAACAGCTGAGATTGCGGGAAGGTATCGTGACTGACTCCGGTGTGATCGCGTGTGATGGCTCATGGTAGTGGTTGCTGCCGTGTGGGTGCAGCCAGCGCGTTGCCGTTATATCCCCAGGATGGCGCGGGCGATCAGGAAATAGATGATGAGTCCGGTGGCGTCCACGAACGTCGAAATAAATGGGTTGGAAAACACCGCTGGGTCCACCTTGACTTTCTTGGCAATCAGGGGCATCACCCCGCCAACACTGGCCGCTACGCAACATATTGCCAGCAAGGTCAGCCCGATGATCAGCCCGACGTCGAACTCAAAGATGAGTCCAGTAATCACTAGCCCAAGCGCCCCCAGCAGCAGCCCAAGACAGAACCCGGTGCGCAATTCTCTGGTGAGTACTCGAAATACATCTCGGGGTTCAACATCGTGGAGTGCCAGGGCTCGGGTCACGGTGGTGGCGGCCTGGTTTCCGGTGTTGCCGCCAATACCAATCAACAGCGGGACGAATAACGCCAGTGCGGTGACTTGTTCCAAGGAGTCTTCAAAGACCGACAGGACCTGCACGGTAAGGGTGCCACCAAGCGCCAAGACCAGCAGCCACGTGATGCGACTACGCACTAACCGCAGCACTGGCGTTGATAAGTATGGTCGGCGTAGCGCTTCTACACCACCCTGGCGCGAGACGTCTTCGGATTCTTCATACTCCAAGATACGCACCGCATCATCCAGCGTAACGATCCCGACCAAGCGCTGTTCATCATCCACGATGGCTGTCGCGAAAGCACCCTGACGTGCCATCCGGCGCGCCACAGTCTCGGCACTTTCCCTCACGTGGGCGGTATGAGTAGGTCTCATGATGTCTTTGAGCACCTCAGCGTCGTCGCTGCGCATCAAAGATCGTAAGGTGGTCTCTCCCAGGACTCGCCGGCCCTCATCGACTACCGGAAGATAGTACACCGTTTCGGCCGTTGCTAACTCTCCCTCGACGTACTGTCTAGCTTCAGCGACGGTGCGATGAGCACCCAGGGCAACGAACCGCGGACTCATCCGCCGACCAATCGCATCGTCGGGATACCCAAGCAGTGTCGACGTCTGGTCTCGTTCCTCGACGTCTAGACCGAGTAACAGGTTGGACGCTACCTTCGCGGGCAACTCATCAAGCAACCACACTCGTTGGTCCGGGGACATCTCCAAGAACAATTCAGTGGTTTCATGCTCTTGCAGCGCATCGAGTAAATCACTTTGTAAGGCTGGTGTCAGACCCTCAAAAGCAGTCAACGCGACGTCTTTTTCTAATAGTCGATAGACGATGGCGCGGTGCCGGTGATTCAATCGTGACAGGACTTTTACCACCTCAGTGGGCACGAGCGAATTGATTTCCTCTTCAATCTCCCAATACTCGTCTTGGTTGAGATGGTCTTGAATCTTCCTGACGAACTGATTCAGGTTCTGTTGTGGAGTGCGAATCGCCATAATCACTTTCATTCAAACCAGAGACGTGGACCATGCTGCGCCTAACGCACGGTGCGTTTTCTCACAGCCACGACCTGGCCCACGTCCACTCGGACATCTTCCTTCGGTCTAGTTGTACCCCTTCCTTGACCGGCATGGCCAGCATTACGGTGAAATGGGCAAACTACGATTCAAATAAACCTTGCAAACAGTGAGGGATTACTGTTCATCAGTTGGTGCCCGAGCTTCCACCTTTTGTTCCGGCGAGGACCGGTCACGTTTCACGCGATTTCTACAGGGGCAGGACATGGAGAAGAACATAACTGGCATGGTCGGTCTGATGGCAGACCCTGGCTGGCCGATGCGTATCGCCAAGAAGATTTCCAGCCAGCTTGCCGAAGAGCTTTCCGCGCAGACACAGATTCAATGGGAAGTCGAAGTAACCCCGGAACGGTTGCCTTGAGATGCGGAAGGAGAAATCCCGCTGTTTCAGCACGCTCCACGGCTCCAGGCAGCACATAGCTGGGATTACCTTATTTATCTGACGGACCTGCCCCTGCTCGGCGAAGATGAAATCATACGCAGCACGGTGCCCGATACCGTCGACTGACAAAAGACCACGGCGCCGACGTCGCTGCCAGCTACGCCCGGGCGAACCAAGAGGCGTTACAACGCATCCGAAATATCGCCGCGGCATTGCAGATAGATGACGCTATCCAATCACGCGATGCCTACGTCTACGGGACAACCCCAGCAGTGTTGAGGCGTTGCAAGCCGAAGCCGAGGTTCCGGTGCCATTTGAGACCGCTGGCGCCGTGAGGTTTACAGATCAGGCACATATGCATCCACGGCGGCTGCTCGTTCCGCTTGCGGCCGCGCTCGTAGACCGAGGTGTGTAACTTTTCGAAGCCAGCAAGGCCAAAAAGATCAGCTTCGATAATAGCTGGACAGTCAGTACCGAGCAGGGTCGAGTGTGCTTGGACAATGTCGTCGTGGAGCACTCTCCCCAACCGCCGGTGTTGGCAATGAGTTATGGAGCGGTTGTATTGTCACCAAGATTTTGTTGTAGCGCTGCCGCTACTCAATGGATCCACCGGTCCCGGCGGCGTGCTGATCTCGCATGAACGTCCGATGCGCTCGCTGAGGACCATCGATCTTCCTGAAGGTCAGTTACTGCAGGTTGCAGGTGGCTCGTTCGTCGAAAATCCTAATACCGAAGCTGAACCCTACGACGACCTCGAGGCTTGGGCACGCGAACACTTCAACGTCGGTGAGGCCCAGTACCGGTGGACGACTCAGGACTATTCGACCGCCGACGGTATCCCGCTCATTGGGCAGCTAGCCGAGGATGGTCTCTACATTGCCACGGGTTTCGGAGGCTGGGGACTGACCACTGCGGGCGTTGCCGGGGCGATTATTCGAGACCTCATCACCGGAGAGCAGTTGACCAGCGAATACCGTGACATCTTCGACCCGCAACGTGAGGTTGCTGAAATCGATAGCGCCCTAATTTCAGCACGAACCAGCAGCGGGACCGACCGGGATGCACACGAAATCACCCAAGAGTTATCTCCGGGCGATGCCGCTGTTGTTCGCAGCGGTGGAGAACAACTTGCGGTACACCGCGACGAGGACGGACAGTTGGGCGTCGTCTCGGCGGTATGTACCCACGCTGGTGGCATCGTGTTGTGGAACGAGACCGACTCGCAGTGGGCGTGCCCCTGCCACGGCTCAAAATTTTCAGCAGACGGTTCGGTGTTGCGCGGTCCTGCGGAAACACCACTACCAGACAAAAAGCATTTACTCGACGAGTGAGCACGCCGCTCGTGAGTTATTAAAACCAACCGCACCGACGATCTCCAACAGTAGAGGAGTCCGTCGGTGCGGCGAGTCTGGTCGTTGCGACCCTATTCAATTCAGTAGGAATGGTTAGAACTGGGTGACAATATTGAAACCTTTGGTTTTGAAGTTGGACATATTGTCAAAAACCTCGTTAATGTCGCCGAGGCCCACTTCCCGCTCCACGAGAGACTGTGGGTCAAGACGACCCTGGGCAACTAGAGCCAGCAGCCTAGGGTAGTTCGGCTGAGGGTTTCCGAAACTTCCTAGCAGCTCTAGTTCCGCTGCTGTCATCGCATCGATAGGAATCCGGGCTATCCCCTCTTCATCAGCACCGGTGAGACCTACTTGCACATGGCGGCCACCTTTACGCAGCGAATTGATCGAATTGGTGATCGTTTCTTGGATACCAAGCGCGTCGATCCCAACCTGTGCGCCGCCCTTCGTTATCTCATGGATTGCTTCAGCGACATCCTCATTCTTAGAGTTTATGGTCGCAATCGCACCGGCTTCACGAGCTTGGTCGAGCTTATCGTCATCAATATCGACGGCAATCACCTGCGCACCGACTGCAGCCCCTGTTTGAATAGCCGACAGTCCTACTCCACCAGCGCCTTGCACAGCAACCCACTCGCCTGGGGCAACTCTTCCGCGCTCAATAGCGTGGAAACCGGTCATAAATCGGCATCCGAGTGCAGCAGCCGAAGTTGCCGCGACGTTTTCAGGGAGAGAGATCAAGTTCGTGTCGGCCTCGGTAACTAACAGGTATTCGGCGTAACTCCCTTTTACCCCGGCGAAACCGTACACGAAAACGTCCGCGCAAAGATTTGGTCGGCCAGCAAGGCAGAATTCGCAACGGCCACAGCCGTGGTGGAACGGAGCCGTCACCCGATCGCCTTCACGGAAGTTCCGGACGTCTTTGCCGACTGCCACGACTTCGCCACCAAATTCGTGACCCAAGATGGCGGGAAGCTCTAGCCCCAGGCCAATCCATTTCCAGTCGCCTTGCCACCCGTGCCAGTCACTGCGACATATACCAGACGCTTCAACTTTGAGAACGGCGTCGCTCGGGCCGGGCGTCGGATCAGAAACGTCTTCTACTACCAGAGGTTTATTAGCTTCTTGTACAACTGCTGCGCGCATGTAAGCTCCATTTCGTATTGGAATTGTGTGTTGAAGGATGAATATTGGACGAGGATCACCAGTGTTGCCGGAGGGCGCTCGAGCTCCTCGTGCGACTTATAAGGCGATCGTTACAGATTTGACCTGGGTATAGAGCTCAATACTTTCTGCTCCGAGTTCACGCCCCCACCCAGATTGTCGGTAACCACCGAAGGGCAGTTGACTGTCGAGGGCGTGATACGTGTTGACCCAGACGGATCCTGCTTGTAGACGACCGGCAACACGGTGGGCTCGACTCAAATCTTTTGTCCAGAGTGCAGCGGCCAGACCATATTCCGAATCATTGGCAGCTTCAATGACTTCTTCTTCGCTGGAAAAAGGTATAGCGATGGCGACTGGACCGAATATTTCTTCGCGAACTATCGACATATCCGGTGTGGTGTTTGTGAAGATAGTCGGTTCGACATAGTAGCCTTTGTCGCCCCACCGATTCCCACCGACTAAAGCTTCAGCGCCGGCGGCTTTGCCTTCGTTGAGATATCCGACGACCCGATGTAATTGTTCTTCTGAAACCAGCGGGGTGATATCAGCTGACGGGTCATTGCCTGGACCGATGTTTAGGTTCTCGACGGCTTTTGCGAGGGCAGCATTAAACTCATCGTAGATGTTCTCGTGCACATATATTCTGGTGCCCGCTTCGCAAGCTTGTCCTGAATTGAGCGTAAAGCCCTGAAGGGCACCTGCGACTGCGCTGTCGATATCAGCATCTTCGAATACGATATTTGGTGATTTGCCGCCGAGCTCTAGCGAGACTTTCTTGAGGTTATCCTTCGCTGATTCAACGATTTTCTTTCCGACCTCTGTGGAACCGGTGAAAGCGACCTTATCAACATCGGGATGACTCGAAAGCACAGCGCCAATGTCCCCGAAGCCTGGCACGATGTTCACCACTCCGGCTGGAACCCCAACTTCTTCCAACACTTTGCCAAGAAGCAAAGCTGTAAGGGGTGTTTGTTCTGCCGGTTTGAGAACCACCGTGTTACCTGTCGCGAGTGCAGGAGCGATTTTCCATGCCGCCATGAGGAGAGGGAAGTTCCATGGAATGATCTGGCCGCACACGCCGACTGGCTCCCTGCGCGTATAGGAGTGGAACTCCGCTTCAGGTGGCGCAAGTATCATTGAGGGATTATTTACAGTTCCCTGGATCTTCGATGGCCAACCGGCGTAGTAACGAAAACAATCTGCTGCCGATTGAACGTCGAATGCTGCGGCTATTCCGATGGGCTTGCCGTTATCGAGTGACTCAAGTTCGGCAAAATCGTCCGCCCAGTCTTGTAGTTTCTGAGAAATTGCAAAGAGCAGTTCTTCTCGAACCCGGGGGCGCATAGCGGTCCATGAGCCTTCGCCAAAAGCGGCCCGTGCAGCTTTGACTGCTGCATGGATATCTTCTTCTGTGCCTTGTGCGACTTCAGCAAGTTTGTTTCCGGTGGCTGGATCGTATGTATTGAATGTTTGGCCCGATGCTGATGGCACCCATTGACCATCGACGTACATGTTGAGAGGTTCACGGAGAAAGTCGCGCACCCTCTGTGACTGAATAGTGGTAGTGGTGCCCGAGTCAAAAGTAGTGCTCACAGTTACCTTTCGTTTGATACTCACACTTCTACTCGCTGGAAGTCAGGTCTTGCCCGAGGAGTACACGGGCCTATTGAGCAGCGAGGAACAGGCCCACGGTTTCAAAAACCGTGATTTCATCTGCCTATGTACAATTGTGATTTAGGGCACGAAGAAAATCTTGTTGTCTAGCGCAGTATTTTTAGAATCGGGCGCATTGTAGGGAGCTGATGCAGGTGATCTTGAGCGTGTCCCGGGGCCTTATTTCGCCTCCACCCAGATCATTTTCCATCGGCGCTATACCTGTGCAGACTCGCCCGCGAATGAGCTTTCGATCGAAGGTCCTATGACACTTTCACGAGGTGATGCCACGCATGCAAGCCATCCATACCGCCAGAAACATCGACAAGTGGACTGACCTTTTAACTCAATATTTTGTTCCATTAGAGGCTAATGCCGGAAAAACCGATGAGGGGGACATTGTCTCTCATCCTTCTCGAAGCTTTTCGGGCAGTATCAGAGGCCACCGGTGGGAATCCATGACCGTCGCCGAACTTTCGGTTCAGTCGCACACGGTGACACGTGATCGTTCCTTAATTGGCGCTGATGAAACTCGGTACTTCAAACTTGCGATCCAAGAATCTGGACGCGGCGTCATCCTTCAAAACGAAAAAGAAGCCGTTCTCCACGCCGGCGAGTTTGCCTTCTTCGATTCTCAAGAACCCTATAGCGTAATTTTTGACGACGACAGTACATGCCAGATCATTTTGTTCCCCCGCACCTTGCTGGGAGTCCCAGACAAGTTTCTCCACGAGCTAGCTGTCACTCCATTCTGTCGAGAGAATTCCTTAGCCCAAGCCCTCAGTTCATTCGCTAAACAGTGCAGCACGGCGCTGATGAGTTCCCGTGAGGCAGTGAGTCGCAGACTGACGGAGAATCTCGTCGATTTACTCGGGACGGTGCTGACGAATGAGGTGCATGAGAAAAGTGGGGTGAGTTTAGAGAAACAACACCAGCGAGAACAAATCCTAAACTTCATTGTGCGCAATTTGGACAATCCATATCTCACGCCGAAAGAAATTGCACGAGCACATTTCATGTCGGTGCGTTCCCTGCATCAGGCTTTTGAAGGCTCGGGTGAAACTGTTGCCAGCATCGTTCGTAACCTCCGTTTAGAAGGTTGCCGACGGACGTTGGAAGATCCAACGCAGCATGCTTTATCAATCTCTGATATCGCTGCCCGGTGGGGGTTTGTAGACGCTGCCTACTTTTCTCGCACTTTTCGAAAGCGCTACGGGGCGTCGCCATCTCAGTGGCGCGCGAAGAAATAACCGACGTCATGGCCCTGGCGGCTCGATTAGCTCACCGCCAATAACGATTTCGGCGTGGTCGTCTGTCAGGGTCTACATACGGTGCGGGAACAAACCAAGCAACACCGTCTTCCATGGTGATCGTCCACAAGCCCGCGTGTACTGCGTGGTGATGATGCGAACACAGTAGCACCGCGTTTGACACATTGGTAGGGCCGCAGGCCTGCCAAGGGGTCACGTGGTGAGCGTCGCACCAGGGCGCTGGGATAGTGCAATTGGGTGCAGCACAACCTCGATCTCGGGCAATGAGTGCACGTCGCTGCTCCGGCGAAAAGAGTCGAGCCGTTCGTCCGAGGTCCAGGATTGCACCGTCCGAGCCTAATACCGCTGGGATGAGTTCAGCTTCGCAGGAGAGCGGGCGAATTGATGCTGGTGAGATCGGACCGGTGAACAGCGCCTGCGAGATGAAATTCGTGGCACGTGGGTGAGCAGCATGACTGGCCGCACAGTCTTCGTGGGTCAGCTGATCGTAGAGCGTCTGGTAGTCCATGATCACGCTGAGCTGAGGCGCTAGGCCCCCTGATGTCGGGAGGGTTGTGGACGCTAGCGACATGCCGGTATCGACAACTGCCGTCAGACCATCGAGTAACTTCTGTTCACGCGTCCGGTCATCAGCATCGGCAATGGGCTGGCCGAGGTCGTCTTCACTAAAGAGCGCCTGCTGGCCGACTGCCTCCTGTCTCACCGGTGCTACCGGGGCGGTAAATGCCGGCAGTGTCGTACCAAAGAGTTGTTCGAGAAGTGTTTTGAGTGCGTGAAAACTGGCGTGTGGGTTATTCACCACTGATGCCAAGACTCGGAGTCGTTCGTGGAACAGGCTGTCAACGCGCAACGTCCAGTTGTGCAAGCCCTGCGATTCACCGCGATAGAACGCACCGCGTTTGCGGTCCAAAACCTCGGGGTCAGGTGTGCCGTCTTGGTCGAACCAGAACGTGGTGTACTGCGACCAACGCTTGGCGACTTGGCGCAGCCCATCGGGGTCTAACAGGGTCGCCTGTTCGGACAGTTGTGCTTGGCCGGCAGTCAACTGGTTTTGGACCTGCGGAGTCAGAACTTGAGCTTGCGTCGCGGCACGCTCGACCTGGTTGAGCGTGTCAATGACGATATCTGCCGCTGCCGTATCAATGTCCGAGGCAAAGAATCGATGCGCTACATCTCCATATCGTGGAGCAGGGACATGACCCCCGTCGAGGCTTGGCACTGGTGCGAGTTCGTGGGCGAGCTTCACCCGAGTTTTCGCCGATCTCAGAGAGATTCGTAGGGCATCGCGCAGATACTCGGCGATGTTGCGAAACGCCGCTTTTCCCGTGGGCATCCCGAACACTTCGGTCCGTTCGGTATCAGAACGATAAGCGCTCGCAGCAAAACTTGTCATGATGATTTGGAGCGCTTCTGTCTTGCGCGCCAGTTGTTCTACGCTGCGCAACAACACAGGAAACGGCATGCCGGGTGGGTGCACGACTGGCTCGGCTTCGGGAGGATCCGTACCCCACACGGTGCCCCAATCAATGGATGCTTGCTCGGTGCGAAACCGTGCAAGCCGCGAGTAGGCATCGGGCCGCCGGTATATCTCGAGTGCTTCGGTGACGAGCCGGTCAGCCTCGGTCACCAAGGCTGCTGGTGCCTGTTGGGTTTCCTGCTGATACTTCATGGTCTTACTTCAGCAGGCCAGATGAACCTTTGGTGGTGCGAAATGGTGTCGGTGGATAAGTTGTAGGTCGTCGCGATGCCTGTGGAAAAGCGCGCGGCTACCCGAGGGTCCGAGGTGCTATCGCGCGTTTGGAGGTTCCCAGGCGACCAGGGCGTCGATCAGTGCCGTGGCATCGTCTTCGACAATGAGTGCCTCCGTGAATGCATGTCTCACGAAGCCTTGAACGGCCATGTGATTGATCATCGCAAGTAACGGATCCCAGAACCCCAGCGGGTTATACAGTGCCACTGGCTGGGCATGAATCCCGAGCTGCTGCCACGTCCAGATCTCGAAGAGTTCCTCTAGGGTGCCGATGCCACCCGGGAGGGCGACAAAAGCGTCGCCCAGGTCTGCCATGCGCTGTTTTCGGGCGTGCATGTCGGGCACGATATCCAACCTCGTCAGATGCTGGTGGGGTGTTTCAGTGTCCTGCATTGACTCGGGCATGACGCCGAAAACCTGGGCGCCGGCGGTGAGCGCGGTGTCAGCTAAGACTCCCATGAGTCCGACGTTTCCGCCGCCAAACACCACGTCGAGGTTGTGTTCGGCAAGGGTTCGGGCGAAGTGCTCGACGGCTTCAATATATTGGGCGCTGTTGCCGTGTTTGGAACCAGTAAACACCGTCACCCGACGAAGCGTGGGCTCTGGAGGTCCGACGCTAGGCATGATCGATTGGATAACGGGCTTGGAGTCGTTGCAACGTAGCCCGCATATCACGGGCGTTGCGATTGAAGACGCCCATCCAATTGAACCCGCGGAGCATGATGGGTTTGACCTGGGTGTAATCAAAAGTTTCGGTGACCCAGGTACCTTGGCCATCGGCCGGTTGGAACTTCCACCACCAAATATGCCCACCTGGGTGCTGCCATGCGATCTCGCGCTCTGGGTCAGCGGTCACTACCCGCATGGTCAACGTGTAGGGCACTCCGGCTCGACGCATCCAGATGTTGAATGTGTCACCCTCGGTCAGATATTCGGGTCCGGACACCTTGGGTGAAAGGCTCCCGCTACCGTCTAATTCGTGATGTCGGTGAGGGTTCGCCGCCAGCTCCCACAGTTGAAACGGCTCGGCTCCCACGCGCACCCGGTAGCTGATAGTAAAAGACCCAGTGTCAACTTCGTGGACATCGTCGGTAGAATGTGTATGTTCACTCATATCCCCAGACTACGCGTGGTCGTGCGTGTCTGACTACCAATACTTTGCGACAGAGGTGTTCTATGTCCGCGGCGACGGCCACTCCCGCACAGCGCCAATCCGTACGAGAAACATTCAAGCGTCCGGCATGGATGCGCACAGAAATTCTTGCTGGCCTCGTGGTTTCTTTGGCGCTGATTCC
This sequence comes from Yaniella sp., assembly GCA_036516155.1. GTDB lineage: Bacteria > Actinomycetota > Actinomycetes > Actinomycetales > Micrococcaceae > Yaniella. The sequence continues at coordinate 15,027 of DATBUK010000135.1, read as the reverse complement.
CGAGGCGATTGCGTTTGCGCTCATTGCTGATGTTGACCCAAAGGTTGGTCTCTACGCGGCAGGAATCATGGCCATTTCGATTGCGTTTTTGGGTGGGCGCCCCGCGATGATCTCAGCCGCAACTGCGGCGACCGCGCTGGTCGTGGCACCGATTGTGGCTTCCCACGGCGTCCAGTACTTATTTGCCACAGTCATTCTGGCAGGCGTGCTGCAAATTGTGCTGGGTGTCATCGGGGTCGCAAAACTCATGAAGTTTATCCCGCAGTCGGTGATGACCGGCTTCGTCAATGCCCTGGCCATCTTGATTTTTGTCGCACAGCTACCAGACCTCATCGACGTCCCCTGGGCCGTCTACCCGCTCTTTGCCCTGGGCCTGGGCATCATATTCTTGTGGCCGAAAGTTACCGAGGTCATCCCATCAGCGCTGGTTGCCATCGTCGTGGTCACGCTGATCGTCGTGATCTTCAGTATCGACGTGCCAACAGTTGCCGATAAAGGGGACCTCCCCGATGAACTGCCGTTCTTCTTCATCCCCGATGTACCATTCACGCTCGAAACCTTGGAGATCATCTTCCCGGCAGCCTTGGCCATGGCCGTTGTTGGCCTGCTGGAATCTCTGATGACCGCGCAACTGGTCGATAACATCACCGACACTCCCTCCAGTAAGACACGCGAATCCGTTGGACAGGGTGGCGCGAACATTCTGGCCGGTTTCTTCGGCGGGATGGGTGGCTGCGCGATGATCGGCCAGACCATGATTAACGTGCGTGCCTCCGGGGCACGGACCCGCATCTCGACCTTCGTCGCCGGCGTCTTCCTGATGGTTCTGGCCATCGGTTTAGGCGACATCGTCGGCATGATGCCGATGGCAGTGTTGGTTGCGGTGATGGTGTACGTGGCCTATGCGACGTTCGAGTGGCATTCGATTGCTCCGCGCACACTGAAGAACATGCCGAAGTCTGAAACCGCCGTTATGCTGATCACCGTCATCCCGACCGTGGTGACCGGGAACCTGGCCATCGGCGTCGGGCTCGGTGTGCTGGCGGCCATGATCGCCTTTGTCCGCCACGTCTCTCACTTCGCGACAGTTTCTCGCAGTGTCGATGCCGATGAGACCACCGCAACCTATGTGGTCAAGGGCCAACTCTTCTTCGCGTCTTCACACGATCTGGCCAACCAGTTCGACTACGCACTGGATCCCGATCGGGTGGTCATTGACCTGCGCGAAGCAAACGTCTGGGATCATTCGACCGGCGCCACGCTGGATGCAATCAATGAGCGGTATACCGAGCGCGGCAAAACGGTCGAATTCTTGGGCCTGCGCGGATCGTTCCCACTGCGCCGGGATACCGCAGACCAGTCAGAATCCTGACGCCCCCGACTTACAGAACGACGGTTTGGTGCTGGCTGGGTGATTTGACTAGCTGACCGTCGATCCACACGGAGTCGATGTCGGCGGGAGTGCCCAGTGCGAAGATTTTTGCCAGGGCACCTTCGTCATCGGCCGCATGGGTGAGACCAACATCGAGTGGGTGGCCTGCGGTCGGGCGGATGAAGACCGCATCGAAGCGTTTCCCGACAGACAGGTCACCGACCTGAGCATCGAGGTTCAGCGCCTGCGCCCCGGCTGACGTCGCCAAGTGGAGCAGATGGGCGGCGGTGAGCGGTAGGCCCCCGCTTGGATCTAGCTGCTGCATGAAGTAGGCCTGCACGCCTTCTTTCAGGAGACTAAAACCGTTGCCGGCGCCGACGTCTGAACCAAGCGCGACGTTGACGCCAGTCTCGATGTGGCGTTTGAGCGGAAAGAATCCACTGGCAAGTGCCGAGTTGGAGGTCGGGCAGTGGGCGACAGCGAGACCAGTTTCGGCCATTCGTGTCAGTTCTCGATCGGTCGGATGAACATTATGGGCAAGGATCGTTTGCTCACTGAGTAAGCCCGCGATGGCATAGGTGTCGAGATAATCCTGAGCATCGGGATGAATTGCTGCAACACCGCTGATTTCGTCCTGATTCTCGTTGATATGCGACGTCACCCAGATACTTGGGTTGTCTCGGACGAGCTCACCGTGGGCAGCTAAGAGGTCTGGCCCAGCTGATAATGAAAATCGCGGTGTGACGGCATAGCGCAACCGGCCGGTGCCGTGCCAACGCTCAATCAGTTGCTGGGCTTCGGTCAGTGACTGGTCGATGGTGGTCAGCAGCGGTTCGGGCAGCGTGCGGTCGCTGGTGACCAGCCCGGCCGTCATCCGGATGCCGAGCTCCTGCGCACGAGCAAATAAAATATCCACTGCGGAAGCGAAATGCGAGCCAAATACCATCGCCGAGGTGGTGCCAGACGAGATCAGTCCGGTGAGGAATTCACCGGCAAGTTGATGGGCATATGCATCCTCGGCAAGTTTTTCCTCTTCGGGGAGCGCGCATTCATCGAGCCACTCGAGCAGGGGTTTGCCCAGGTGACCGATGGCTCTGATCTGCGGGTAGTGGACGTGGGTGTCGATCAACCCGGGGATGAGGATGCCGTCGCGGAGGTCAACGACCTCGGCTGTCGGGTAGGTTGCGGTCGCGGAGCGGATATCGGTGCGGGCGATGATTTCGCCGTCGTCCACAACAAGGGCAATGTCAGCATCGGTGCGGAGTGTTCCGCCAGTAAAGGGGTTGGTTGGGGTATCGAATACACGAGCACGGTAGATGTGCATGGGGTGTCCTTGGGCAGTTTGGGTGTGAGTGTTAGGCCATGCGTCGTAGCAGTTCGGCCGCGACGCTGACGGCGATGGTTGCCGGTTGTTTACCGGGTAGATCGGGCAGGCCGATGGGACAGTCAATGGTGTCGATGTCTTCGGCCGTGTGGCCCTCGGCTAAGAGTTTCTTGCGAAATCGTTGCCACTTCGCGTTTGAGCCGATGAGCCCGATAGAACCAAGTTCTTTGTGCCGCAACGCAGCATCACACAGCATCAGGTCTTCGGCGTGGTCGTGCGTCATGATCAGTACATGGGCTCCGGCTGGCAACTTGGAGATGACCTGTTCGCCAGCTACCGAGTGATGTCGGGTGATTCGCGCAACTGGTGCCTCGAGATTGTCGAGTTGTGCCAGGTAGTCCTGTCGTGAATCGGAGAGTTCGAGCCGCAGATTTTGGCGGCCGAGGATGCGGGCGATTTCCAGCCCGATGTTCCCGATGCCGAACACCGCGACCGTGGCCGGGACGGTCAGTGGCTCGAACAGGATCGTGACTTCGCCACCGCAGCATTGTTTGCCGTATTTGACCGGCGCCCGATCGTTGAGGTGCAGGGTCAGCATCTCGGGTTCGGTGGCGTGGTCCGCCAAGAGTTCCCGGGCGCGGGTTGTGGCGGTCATTTCGAGGTTGCCTCCGCCAATGGTTCCGTAGAACTCATCGGCGGTGACAATGAACTTTGCTCCTGGGTCCCGGGGCGAGTGGCCCCGGACAGCAGCAAGAGTTACTAATACAGCCGGTACCTGCTCGTCGCGCAGTTTGGCTGCAGTATCAATCCAGGTCATGAAGGAACTTTCCGGGCTTGCGCCGTCTCGGTTCCAGACATAGCACTCTGTTGCTCGCGCACGGACTCGATGGCCCAGAACACTGCCTCCGGGGTCGCCGGTGAGGCAAGTTCGACACTGGTGCCTGGCGCCCCGAACGCAGCAACGGCTTCACGGAGTGCTTCACGGACGGAGAAGGCGAGCATCAGCGGGGGTTCACCGACTGCCTTGGACCCATAGATCGCGCCATCCTCGTGGGCTTTATCCAGCAGGTCGACGTTAAAAACCTCCGGCATTTCGGACAGACTCGGGATCTTATAGGTACTTGCGCCCGGGGTCGTGACCCGTCCGCGTCCTGGCCCATCGGAGGTATCCCACCGGAAGTCTTCCAGGGTCAACCACCCGGTGCCTTGGACGAAACCACCCTCAATTTGGCCGATATCGATCAGCGGTGACAGGGAGTCGCCAACGTCGTGAACGATGTCCACCCGGCGGACTTTATATGAGCCGTCAAAGGCGTTGACTTCGACTTCACTGGCTGCGACCCCGTAGACAAAGTACTTGAAAGGCTCGCCCTTCATGTTTGCCAGATCCCAGTAGAGACCCTCGGTCCGGTAGAAACCGGCGGCGGAGAGCTGGATCCGCTGCATATACGCAACGGTGATGAGTTCATCCCAGGGTACAGTCTTGGTGGTCGACAGCCCCGAGACGATCCCACGGTTGAAGCGCACTTCGTGGGCGGGCACGCCGAGCATCCCGGCGGCGACCTGCGCTAATCGTGCCTTGATTTGGTCACAAGCGTCCTTGATGGCCCCACCGTTGAGATCGGTGCCAGAGCTGGCGGCCGTTGCCGAGGTGTTCGGAACCTTATCTGTCCGGGTCGGGGCCAACCGCACCATGGATATCGGCACACCCAGGCTGGTGGCGGCGACCTGCAGCATTTTGGTGTGCAGCCCCTGACCCATCTCGGTGCCGCCGTGGTTGACGAGCACCGAGCCGTCTTTATAGACGAGCACGAGGGCCCCGCCCTGGTTGAATGCCGTGAGGTTGAACGAAATCCCGAATTTAACCGGTGTCATCGCGAGCGCTCGCTTGACGTACGTATTGCGGGCATTAAATTCGGCGATCGCAGCCTGCCGGGCCTCGACGTCGGCGTTGGATATTACCTGATCCCAGGCCGTTTCGAGTCGATCCGCGTGCCGGACCGGCTGGTAGTAGGGCGTATCCTGACCCTCGGAATAGAAATTGCGACGACGAAGCTCAGCTGGGCTTAGCCCGAGCTTTGGAGCGACCCGCCCCAATAGGTCTTCCATGACGAGCATGCCCTGTGGACCACCGAAACCTCGGAAAGCGGTTTGAGAGGTCTTATTGCATTTGGCAATACGCCCATGGACTCGGATATTGGGGATCCAGTAGCCGTTGTCAATGTGGCACAACGCTCTGGTCAGCACCGGTACCGACAGGTCCATGCTCCACCCGCCGTCGGAGGTCAGCGTGGCGTCCAGGGCCAGGAGTTTGCCGTCGTGGGAGAAACCGACTTTCCAGCTGGCGTGGAACCCGTGCCGCTTCCCGGTCATGGTCATATCCAGCGTGCGGTTGAGCCGCACCCTGGTCGGGCGGCCGGTCAGGGTCGCGCCGAGTGCTGCAACGGCAGCATATCCGTGCGATTGCATTTCCTTACCGCCGAAGGCCCCACCCATGCGAACGACCTGTACGGTGATCTCGTGGGCCGGGACGCCGAGCACCTGGGCGACGATATCTTGGGTTTCGGTTGGGTGCTGCGTCGAGGAGTTGATGAACAGCTGCCCATTTTCGTCGATGTGCGCCAGGGAGGTCTGGGTCTCAAGATAAAAGTGATCCTGGCCAGCAAATTCAAATTCTCCGGTGAAGACGTGCTCGGCGAGTTGGAATCCACCCTCGAGATCGCCTTTATTGATGACCGGCTGAATGCCCTGGAAACTTTCGGCTTCGATCGCATCTTGGATGGTGATCAGCGACGGGAGTTCTTCGAACTCGACGTTGACTTGGGCTGCGCCTTCCTTTGCGGCCTCAAGGGTTTCTGCAAACACCCAGGCGATGGGTTGGCCGTAGAACATGATCTCGTCAATCGGCAGCATGGGTTCATCGCCCCGGGTGCCCTGATCGTTGACCCCGGGGATGTCTTCGGCGGTGATGACTCGCACGACACCTGGGATGTCGTAGGCTGCCGAGGTGTCAACCGATTTGAGCTCGGCGTGGGCGATGGTTGATTGCACCGGATATGCGTGCAACAGGTTGGTGAAGCGCCCACCGAGGTCATCGGTGTAGAGGGCGCGGCCGGTCACGTGCTCATAAGCACTTTCGTGGTAGTGTGACTCGCCGACAATCGGGTCGGCTGGTCGCTGAGAAAGACTAGTCATCGGTTTGTCCCTTTCAGATCGCCGGCGTCGGAATTCAGGTCGAGATGTTGAGCGTAGAACCGCTCCAGTGAAGACCGCAGCATCGCGATCCGGTACTTGGCGCTGGCCCGGTGGTCATCCATCGGGGTGCCCTCGGTCGCCATGGCCTCTGCGGCTGCTCGGAATGTTTCTAGCGAAAACTCGGCACCTTCGAGCTCGGCTTCGGTCTGATGGGCGCGGATCGGGGTGGCGGCCACACCGCCCAGGCCGATGCGCGCATGCGTAATCCTGTTGTTCTCAACGGTCATCGCGTAACCGATCGCGACCGAGGAGATATCGTCGTACCGGCGTTTGGCAATTTTCTGGAACGATGTCAGCGGCGCCAGCGGTAACGGGATGCGGATGGCGCTGATGAGTTCATCGGGCTCGGCTACGGTCTGTCGGTAGCCGGTGAAGAACTCGGCGATATCGACGACCCGTTGACCTCGCACGGAGCTCAGGACGAGTTGGGCTTCAAGCGCGAGCAGTGCCGGGGGAGTATCTCCAATCGGCGAGCCGGTGCCGAGGTTTCCGCCAATGGTCGCCGCGTTGCGAATGAGTCGCGAGGCGAATTGTGGAAACAGCTTATCCAGCAGGGGAATCTCGCCGTTGAGTTCGCGTTCCAGCTCTGACAGCGTGTGGGCCGCGCCAAGCTCGATGTAGGTATCAGTGCGTCGGATGCCGCGCAGTTCAGCAAGGCGATCGATCGCGAGCACGGACTTGGCGCGAGCATGTTTGAGATTGACCTCGACGCCAAAATCGGTGGCCCCTGAGACGAGCTGTGTTTCTGGCTCGGCCGCCAGGATCTCCAATGTTTCAGTAAGCGTGGCTGGACGACGGTAACGTCCAGTCCTGCCGCTTGCGGTGTCAGCAGCGGAGTAATCGGTCGCGACCGGAGTGGGAGCGGGCCGCTCGCGTCGCGCAGCGAGTGCATCGTCGCGTGTTGGTTGTTCGAGTGCATAGGCAGCGTCGATAATTGGCCGGTAGCCAGTGCAGCGGCACAAGTTTCCCGACAACGCATGCGGGTCAAAACCATTTGGACCGCAGCTACTGCAGCCTTCTTCCGCGTCTTCGGCGCGTTCTGGGCGATAGAACTCGGCGGCCATCGAGCACACAAAGCCGGGTGTGCAATAGCCACACTGCGAACCGCCGCGTACTGCCATCTCTTCTTGTACCGGGTGCATCCGGCCGTTTGCCAGGCCTTCGGCTGTGACAACTTCCTGGCCGTCTAGTGACGCGGCGGGGACCAGGCATGAGTTGACCGACGTCCACCGGGTGGTGTCGTCGGCATCGGGTCGGGCCACCATAATTGCGCATGCACCGCACTCGCCCTCGGCACAGCCTTCCTTGGCTGCTGTGAGCCCTTGAGCGCGCAGAAAATCAAGGGCATTTGAATGCGGGGGACCATTAAAATCTCGGGTTTCCCCATTGACAGTTACTTGAACTGTCGAGCGAAATGTCTTCGCAGACATCGCACCATCCTCCTGTGCCTCAATTTTGAGGCGCACCATGCATGGTTAGAACAACTGTGTGGTTCTTCGAGACTCCTGGTTATCCATGCGAACAGTAGTGAAGAACATCGTGTACAACGCGGCCAAGAAGACCGCGGACATCAATGTTTCATCGTCCGTGGGCGATCTGCCCTTTCGGCCAGGCGGTGCAATAGATCACATTCATCATGCCCCCAACATAGCCGATATCGCATCGCGAGCAAAGTACAACACAAACCCAAGTGACACGACCCACAGCAGCCAGTGCACGTCACGTCCGCGTTTACTCATCACGTGGATGACTGCCCACGAGATAAAGCCGACGCCGATGCCATTGGCGATCGAATAGCTCAACGGCATCGTGATCATCGTGAGGAACACTGGCAGCGAGGTGCGGAAGTCGCTCAGGTCGATATCGCGAATCGCGGTGACCATCATGGCGCCGACTACCACGAGCGCTGCAGCCCCGGCTTCCATCGGGATGACGCCAATCAGGGGCGAGAAGAACATCGAGGCGAGGAACAGTATGCCGGTGACGATGGCCGCCAACCCGGTTCGTGCACCTTCTGCGATGCCCGCGGCCGCGTCGACGAAGACGGTATTTGATGATGCGGAGGCGCCACCGCCGGCGATGGCCCCGAGGCCTTCAACCACGAACGCCTGGCGAATGCGCGGGAATGTCCCGTCTGGGTTTTGGAGGCCGGCGTTGCGGGCGAGTCCGGTCATGGTGCCCATGGCGTCGAAGAAGTTCGTGAAGACCAGGGTGAAGACCAACATGGTCGCAGCTAGCAGTCCGATGCGTTCGAAGGCCCCGAAGAGGTCGAAAGCGCCGACGAGGGCGAAGTCGGGCAGAGCGACGATCTGGTCGGGGAGCTGCGGGGCGGCAAGATTCCAGCCGGCTGGATCTGGGTTTTCTGGGTCTCCGACCGTGCCCAGATTGGCGAACGCCTGCACGATGATCGCGACTACAGTTGCCACGATGATGCCGATCAGGATGCCACCGGGTACACCACGAGCTACCAGCGTGCCGATGAGTACGAGCGCGAAAATGAACACGAGGGTCGGTAGCGAGCTAATGGAGCCGTTTTGGCCCAACTGCACCGGTGGGCCTGCCTCGGTGGCCGTCACAAAGCCGGAGTTGACGAACCCGATGAAGGCAATGAAGAGACCAATGCCTACTGTGATGGCGACTTTCAGTGCGTGGGGGATAGCGTGGAAGATCGCGACGCGGATCCCGGTAGCTCCTAGCAGAACGATGATGACCCCATTGATCATGGTCAGTCCCATGGCTTCTGCCCACGTCACGTCCTGGACGACGGAGACCGCCAGAAAGCTATTCATGCCGAGGCCTGCGGCAAGGGCGAAGGGCAGCCGGGCGACCACGCCAAACAGGATGGTGGTAACCCCGGCAACGAGGCCGGTGACTGCAGTAAGCTGTGCCGAGTTGAGGCTGGTTCCCGTCACGTCGGCTGATCCGCCGAGGATGAGGGGGTTGAGGACGACGATGTACGCCATCGCGACAAACGCGACGATGCCCCCGCGTATTTCTTGTCTGATTGAAGATCCGCGCGAGGTGATCTCGAAAAATTTGTCGAGACCGCGAAAACTCCGTTTGGAGCCGCGGGGCTTTTTCATCTGGTCTGTGTTCATCGCGTTCATGGACGCCCTTTGATAGTTCCGTATCATTGTTCCCGAACCATGCCATCCGGGTGAGACTCAGTGAGTGACGACGTGGGGTCGTCCTGTTTTGCGCATTGAAAAAGCGAATTCCATAGTGTGGAACAACTTTTCTCATGAATGAGAACTAGTTTGGCGCGAATCTTCCGGTGTGTCAAACCTCACTTTTATTGAAGTATGGAGCATCTCGAAGGGTTGGGGCTGCTGACGCAACTCGGTTGCGGCACTATCGTGGGGGCGGTTCGGGGTTGGGTGGTATTTGTGCTTTCCAGTTACCGATGATTAACTTGACATGTGCTGTGTGAGGTGCGCTACACTTGCGTCTATCTTTTGGAACTTGATTTTCATATCGTGAAAGCATGATCCTCATGTTTGACGTCTAAGGAAACGAGAGATCGTGAAATCCCTCTTCGCAAAGCCCGCCTATGCGGCCAACCCCGACGCTCCCGAAAACGAACGACTACCCTTTGGCCGGACGGTTGCCTTCGGCCTACAACACGTTTTAACCATGTATGGCGGCATTCTGGCCGTCCCATTGATCATCGGCAACGCCGCAGGACTGCCAGCAGAAGATATTGCCAAACTGGTCACCGGCACGCTATTCGTCGGTGGACTAGCTACGATCTTGCAGTCAGCTGGCCTGCCCTTCCTTGGTTCCCGGCTGCCTTTGGTTCAAGGCGTTTCCTTCACCGCGGTTGCCACCATGATGGCGATCATGAGTAGTGGAAACGGACTCCAGGATGTCTTCGGCGCCATTATTGCCGCCAGTGCCATCGGCTTTTTCATAGCGCCATTCTTCGCCAGAGTGATTCGCTTTATCCCATCCGTGGTGACCGGGACAGTTATCACTGCGATTGGCCTCACCCTATTTCCGGTTGCGGCCAACTGGGCTATGGGTGGGGATGACACGGCGGAGAACTATGGTTCGATGATCAATATCGCCCTGGCGATTATCACCTTTGCCATCATCATTGTGTTCTCCAAGATGGGTGTCGCCATACTATCCCGCTTAGCGATCTTGCTCTCGCTGGTCGTCGGCACCATCATTGCGTGGTTTATGGGCATGGCCGACTTCTCCGGTGTCGGTGAGGGTTTCCCGATCGCACTACCAGGTCTGTTGGAATTCGGCGTCCCGACGTTTGATCTTGCGGCCATTGTCTCCATGGTCATCGTGATCCTGGTCGTCAAAACCGAAACCACCGCCGACCTCATTGCCGTCGGCGGGATCATCGGCACGCAGGTGGACTCACGCCGCGTTGCAGATGGCCTGCGTGCTGACATGTTTTCATCGGCGCTAGCTCCGCTGTTCGGTTCCTTTACGCAATCTGCTTTTGCACAGAACGTGGGACTGGTCGCGCTGACCGGAATTAAATCCCGCTGGGTTGTCACCGCCGGTGGCGGTGTCATGGTGGTTCTTGGTTTGGTTCCGTGGCTGGGCCAAGTTGTCGCGGCAATCCCAATGCCCGTCCTCGGCGGCGCCGGCATTGTCCTCTTCGGTACTGTAGCTGCCTCGGGGATTCGTATCCTGTCGACCGTCAAATACGACGGCAACATGAACCTCGTGATCGTAGCGTCAGCTTTGGCCTTCGGGATGATCCCGGTCGTCAGACCAGATTTCTACGCAGACTTCCCCTCCTGGGTCGCCACTATCTTCCAATCCGGCATCTCCTCAGCAGCCATCGTGGCGGTCGTGTTGAATATCATCTTCAACGAAATTGCCGTCAAGAAGACCACGCAAGCTTCTGCCTTTGCTGCGAAGCCCTTGCGGTATCTCACCCCGAGCCAGTTGGAAGACCTGCAAGACGGCGACGTCTTTGTCGACGGCGTGCTTATGGACTGTGACGGTGAAGAAGTGCCGATCGTTCCAGAAGACAAACTGACGGACGTCAGGCAAAAGATTGAGCGGGGTGAAGTTACCACGACGGCCGAAATAGCCATGGTGGTGGCCGGCGAAGATCCTTCGGCTGTATCGACGGAGCAAGCTGCTGAATCGAAACCCGAGAAAGCATCCGTGAGCCAAGGTTCAAGTGCAAGACGAGCCAGAAGGTAACGAACCTCGGTTGGTTTAACAAGCATCGTTCCAACGGTGCACTGATGAGCGGGATGGCAGAAGCGTCTGTCCTCCCGCTCACCGCTGTTTATTGAGTACCTCGAAGTGACTGTCGCGCATGCGCTGATTTCTTGTTTAACGATCCCTTGAAATCACGTACTTATGTGTGCAGACAATGGAGATGTACAGCTTGAGAAGCAATTCCCCGAAAGGAGAGTGCTATGCAGCTGACTGAAATGATTGACATCGTCCAAGAACGAGCCGACATCAACTCCAAAGATACCGCCAAGGAAACACTCGTTGCGGTGGCAGAAGCCTTATCCGAACGTGAGATGGATGGTGCGCAGGATAATTTCGCCGCACAACTGCCTGAAGACATTGCAACTGTCGTGCAGTCACGCGATAAGACCAGCCGAGAAAAATATGATGCTGAGGATTTCCTCAACCGCGTGGGTGAACAGCTTGGAACCTCCGGTGAGGAGACCAAGAACCGCGTTCACGCGGCATTTTCCGCCATGGTAGAAGGGGTGTCCGAAGGTGAGCAGGTCGATATCGTGAATGCGCTTCCCAACGATCTGTCCTCCTATGCAATGTGGAAGACATAGACCTTAAATTAACACGATGACGTAACGACGGTTTCTGAGACGATCGAGTAAAGCGCTGGTGACATGCCAGTCACCAGCGCTTTACTCGTTGAGGGGCACGCTGGGTTCTGCCAAGAATACGAATAGATCGCTCTATAGTTAATTGGCTCGGAGAGCGGTTGATTGCTACTTCGAGATAGCTACGATTCGGCACGTCTGCTGGGTGGAAGTGAATTACTTTTGGACAGATTCGGCAGCGACTTTCGCATATCTGCCATGGGCCAGCCAATAAATGACCAACCCCAAGAGTGCCAGACTCGCACCGGCGACATATAAGTAGGGGTAACCCGCTAGACCAATGATAAAACCAAGCATCGGAGGCCCTATAGCCAGACCAGAATCTAACGCAATATAGTGCGTCGATACTGCAATGGGAACTCGCTCGGGGGTTGTGCGTTTAACAGCGACGGCTTGCAACCCGGGGAGTACCGTCCCGTGCCCGAGACCCCCGAGAAACGCTGCGATGATGAACTGCCACAAACTATCGGCAAGACTGATGATGACGAGGCCAGCGATGAGCGCCACGAGAGCGCCTGGGATGACAACATTTTCGCCATGCCGGTCTTGGATGCGTCCGGCAAAGAGTCGAACGAGGAGCATGCCCATTGCCCAGATAAAGAAAAATACTGATGCGGTACTGGCCATGCTCATTCCCACCAGATATGAGGGTAGGTAGGTCATGACGACCGAGAAGCTCAATGTGGTGAGGAGGCCGACGGTAGCTACCGGAGCGGCTTTGAAATCGATGAGATCGGATGCACGAACTCGCCATCGTCGTTGATATTCCTCAGGCGAAGGCTGCCGTTCTGGGATCTGCATCGGAAGCACCGCAAGGAACGAGACGACCGCGCATACGGTGGTGAACCCGAAAACCCAGAGGCTAGAGGCGTGTTGGTGTAGTTGGATGGCAGCAAATGGACCGATGGCGTTAGCAACTGTGCCGGCCAATGAGATATATCCCAATCCCTCGCTGAGTCGCCCCGCTGGGATCAGAGTGACCGCTACGGAACTGATGACGGTCGAGGAGATCCCAAAAGCTGCTCCGTGGATGAATCGTAAGAGCACGAGCAGACCGTAGTGGTCGATGATCGGGTAGATGAGCGAACATATAACAAATACTGCCAACGTGACAGCGAGAGTTCGTTTGCGGCCTACGAAATCGAGATATTTCCCAATGAGTACTCGAGAGAGTGCACCACCGGCGACAAAAGCACTGGCGGCGATTCCACCTGCGGTTTCGTCAACTTGGAACTCCCGTATGGCATAGATGGCCATGTATGCCATGAGGGTGATGAAGACTACGCTTACGCCAAGCATCGCCGTGAATGCGCGGACATAATCTATTGTCCATAACCGCTGTCCTTGAGAAGGCGTCATTCCACATCCCTATGTACCGCGGCACACCGTAATCATTAACTACTTATTCATATTATCCCGATGCAGATCAGACCATCTGCTGGAATGTGGTGTTGGCGTTTCGTTGGGCGAGCAGAGGATGGATGTTGTCGACGGTTTCCAGGTTATAGACGAGCTCGATGATGTGTCGGTGGCTGTGGCCCCAAGAATTGGCTAGCCGAGCGCAATGCGTAGCCACCTACAGCGCATAAGGCTATTCAGCCACCACCGTCAGGGGGTAGCACGCGCAGAAATGCGGTGTGCTACCCCTGATGGTATTTTTGCCGCCAATATCGCAAAAGACCTTTCCATGGGGCTCGGGAGTCCGTTAGTCTGCAAACAGATCCCAAACGAAGGTAGGCACCCATGAACATGAACTCTGCGGTCATTCAATACGCCCCGGGGACAGACAAAGAGGCCAATTTAGAAACGATCCGACGATACGTTGCACAAGCCAGCGAGCAAGGCGCAGCCGTCGCGGTGCTACCCGAGTACGCAGTCTATGCGAAACAAGGTTTCGATCCGTCGTATGCCGAGACCGCCGAGCCACTTGAAGGCCCGACCGTACAGAAGCTGCGGCAGTTTAGCCACGAATATAATATTGGGCTGATCGTCGGGGTCCATGAGCCTGCCGAAAACGACCGTATCTATAACACCCTCGTTGCCATCCAAGACGGCCAGGTGGCAGCGACATATCGCAAACTTCATCTCTTTGACGCGTTCGGCATGCAGGAATCGCAATGGGTCGAGCCTGGCAGAATTGAAGTACCGCAGCTGGTGAACTTCGGAGGATTCCAGTTCGGCTTACAGACATGCTACGATCTTCGCTTCCCAGAAGTATCTCGCATGCTGGTAGATGCGGGTGCTGAGGTATTAGTTATCCCGGCGGCGTGGGTGCCGGGTCCCCTGAAAGAGTCACACTGGATGACGTTACTTCGGGCCAGAGCAATTGAGAACACCGTCTACGTGTTGGGTGCCGACCAAACTGGACCCATTGGCAGCGGCCACAGCACCATCGTCGACCCGATGGGAGTGCCTCTCGCAATGAGAGGTGACGACGAGGGGATCGCTCAGGCCCGACTGAGTAAAGAACGTCTCGAATCCACACGAAACATCAACCCGGCCCTGACCTTGCGCCGGTTCACCACCAGCCCGAAACAGTCGTGAGCGCGTTATTGTTAGCGCGAGAAAGTGAAGCGAATACTTTTTGGCATAATGTGAATTGCTTTAAACGCTGGCTTCGGCACAATCTCATGCCACACATCGGGCGGGATGACGATGGTATCACCGGCGCTTAGTGCTGGCTGTGAGTCGGCGTATTCGACCACCAAACTGCCTTCAATGACCACGAGCACGGATTCTTCGGAGGCTTTATGGCGTGGCCACTGCACTCCCTTGGTCGCTTCCATCTGTCTGGTCTCAAAGACGGTGCCCTCTTCAAGTGGCGTGACTTGCGGGCGGGGTGCTGTAGTCATACTTTGATCACCTTTCTGCATGATGCTGTTTGGTTCTAGCTCTTAGGCTACGTTCCTTGCCACTCCTTAGCAGCCTCCGGTAAGCCGTACCAGCTTGCAGAGATCGAAGATGAGAACCTTCTCATGATCTTCTCCTTTTCCCTTCACAATCACTTCCTAAAGTGAACACGAAGCGAAAAACAAATGAATGAAAACAAAAGGAGATTGTCTGATGTTGGCGTTATGGATCGGCCTGGTGGCCAATATTGTGGGAATGACCATCCTGGTATGTCTGGTATATTTTCGCCGGCACTTCCGTCGTGACTTAGCGTTGGCATATATCGCCTTGAGCATGGGGATCTTCGCTGTCACGCTCTTACTGTCGGAATCCGAGGCCGGACTAGGCCT
>DATBUK010000134.1:0-2617 GCA_036516155.1 Yaniella sp. | reverse complement strand
CAGGAGCGCTTCTTGTTTTTCACCATTGGTCATCGACCCCGTCAGCAGCACGACTTCGGTGGCCGGCCCCTGCCACGAGGTCAGCTGACCTGCGGTGGCAAGTTTGCCCAGCGTGTTGGTGATGGACCGGTAGTGCTGGCTGGCGAGCACCTCGGTGGGGGCAACCAGCACGGCTTGTGCTCCAGCATCGACGACCTGGGCCATCGCTCGCAGTGCGACTAGCGTCTTCCCGGAGCCGACCTCGCCCTGGAGCAGTCGGGACATTGGGTGCACCGAGTCGAGCTCTGCTGCGATCTCAGCACCTGCTTGTCGCTGGCCTGCGGTCAGCTCGAAGGGTAGTTGAGCATCCAGATGGGACAGGATCCCACCTTCAAGCAGTGGGTACGCGGTGGCCGGGACCGCGTTTCGGTTGCGTAGGCGCCGGCGAGCCAACAGCGTTTGAAGAATCAGCGCCTCTTGGGCAGCGAATCGACGGCGAGCCGCATACGCTTGCTCGAGGTTTTCTGGCCGATGGATGTGTTCATACGCCACAGACAGTGACGGCATATTCTGTGCCAGCTGGGCTAAGAAGTCTTGGGGCACCGGGTCATTGATCGCAGACCAGTTGATTGCATCGAGGACCAGGTGGATGGCTTCTTGGATTTTCCAGGAGGGCAGGTTTGCTTTGGCCGAATAGACCGGTGTTGGCCCGAACTGCGCATCGGAAAGCTCTTGGTCTTCGGGTAGCACGGTGAAGTCCGGATGGGTCAGCGTGAGCTTGTCCCGGTAGGTGGAGGTTTTGCCGTGGAACATGGCCAGCGTGCCGGGTTCGAGCTGCTGGTATGCGGCATAACCGTTAAAAAATGCCATTGATAAGACCCCGGGTAGACCGGTGTCGGTGGCCTCATCAGACACGGTGACGTCAACGATGAAACCGGGACGAGATTTCATACGGCGCTTTGTGGTCTTCAGTACCCGGGCAATGATGGTGACCTGCTCCCCCACCGGCAGTTGGACGATCGGGGTCAGCTCGCCACGTTCGATGTAGCGGCGTGGGAAGTAGTTCAGCGCTTGGCCCGTGGTGGTGATGCGCAGGTGTTTGGCCAGTTGATTGGCGGTTTTGGTCCCCAACAGGGGCTCAAGCGACTGATTGAAGGGATCCACTAGAGGTGTTCTTCTGTGCTGGCTTCCGCTGGAGTGTTGCAGTGTGCTTGTTGCCCGTTGCTGTGACTGGTGTTGCTGTGCAGCGGGGTGATGGCCAAGTTTTCGGTGGTGCCCAGCGGGTTGATCAGGCGCATCGCGTCATCGGGTTCGGCCACGTGGACGTGGACCCGCCACCGGATGGTGCCGTCGTCGTTTTCTTGGGTACTAATCGGTGACATGATGACCGAGTTGCCGACTTCGTTGAGTCCGATGCGCAGGGTGGCGGCATCCAGTGGGGTCAGTTGCAGCGAGCACATGACCTCATAGGCTTCAGCGACCTCCATGTCTTCGTGGACGTGGGGGTGACTGACGTGAAAGCCGTGGATGGATTCTAAGATTTCTGGGTCCAGCGACTCACCTTTGACGGTGGCTCGGAGCGCATCGAAGACCAGCAGCAGGCCGGTGGCACCGGCGTCGACGACTTGGGCCTCGGACAGCTGGGCCAGTTGGTTTTCGGTTTCTTCGACAGCGAGCCAGGCGGTTTCGACGATCCGGGAGGTGATTTCGCCTAAGGTCTTGCGGGAGTTCTGGGCGTCTTCGGGCAGTTCGGTGATCGAGGCCCGGTAGTTGCTGGCGGTCGCTGCGGCGGTATCCAGGATGGTCAGCATGGTGCCCTCTTGTGGATCGGAGAGGGCTGCCCAGGCTGAGTGGCGGGCGCGTTGCAGGCCCAGGGTCAACAGCGGTGCGGTCAGGCGCGGCGCGTCGGCCAGGGGTTCGGCCAGGGCGTTGAGCATTACCGCGATCAGTGTGCCGGAGTTGCCCTGGGCGTGGTCGAGTGCTGCAGAGGCGGCTGTGGCGAGTGCGTGGCCCACACTGGCGTCTTCGTCGACGTCGCGTAGGGCCTGGGTGGCGGCTGCGACGGTGTGGTAGAGGTTTGATCCGGTGTCCCCGTCGGGGACCGGGAAGATATTGATGGCGTTGAGTCGATCAGAGTTATTCCCAAGCGCCGATTCGGCAAGTTTCAACCAATTGAAGATAAGCTTCGCTGACCCGTGGTCTGCTTGAGCACCGGTACTTGGGGGTTGTTGCTTTACTTCAGTCATCATGGTTCATCTCTTTAACACCCCTTCGTGGGGTTTATGTCACATGCAACCATAGTATCGCCTCCACGCTGTGTCACGTTAGCCGCGCTGGATATTTGCTGTGAGATTTTTGGTAGTTGCCAGTGGCGAAAACTACCCGTGCCGTTTCTGGGTGTGCTTTATGGTTGGTGTATGGCAAAAACTAAGCGCGTAATCCGTGGTGCAGCACTGGCTGCCCTGGGAGGTCTGACCCTGACGGCCTGTACTTCTCTGGTGGCCGATATTGAGGTCGCCCCGAATGCTACGGATCCGCTGTGTGCCGAGGCGATGGTCGCGATGCCCGAGGAAATTGCCGGGCATGAACGCCGCCGAACCGACAGCCAATCCACGGCCGCGTGGGGTGAGCCCGCGGT
>DATBUK010000133.1:0-5902 GCA_036516155.1 Yaniella sp. | reverse complement strand
TCATGGGCGCTGCCGCTTTCATCATGGCCGAGACCCTCGGCGTGCCATACACGACCGTCGCGCTGGCAGCGATCGTCCCCGCGCTGCTGTATTACGTGAGCTTGATCATCCAAATACACCTGCGGGCAACCAAAGAGGGCCTCAAGGGGGTATCACGCGATAACCTGCCGGCGGTCATGGAGGTCTTAAAAGAGCGCGGCCACCTCCTCATCCCGCTGCTGTTCTTGATCTACATGCTGTTCTTCTCGGGAAGAACCATTCTGTACTCCGCGTTGCTGACAATCCTGGTCACGGTGGCGGTAGCCATGCTGCGTAAAACCACCCGGATGAGCTTCCGAGACATCATCGATGCACTGGAAGATGGCGTCCGACAGACGCTAGGTGTCGCTGTGGCGTGTGCTTCGGTCGGTGTGATCGTCGGCGTCGTGACACTGTCTGGTTTCGGAGTCACGCTGGCTAGCGCCATTGTCGCACTGTCGGGCGGTATCCTATTCTGGACGCTCGTCTTCACCATGTTGGCCTGCCTGGTGCTGGGTATGGGTCTGCCCTCGATCCCGGCATACATCATTACGGCCACGATGGCAGCACCAGCCCTGACGACTTTGGGCGTAGAGCCGATTGTCGCTCACCTGTTTGTGTTCTACTTCGGACTCTTTGCTAACATCACACCACCGGTTGCCCTGGCAGCGTTTGCAGCAGCAGGCATCTCTGGCGGAAATCCGATGCGTACCGGCTTCGCTTCGCTCAAACTCGCCGCGGCCGGGTTCGTCATCCCCTATATCTTTGTGTATAGCCCAGAAATCCTCATGCGGGATGTGGCGTTCTTCGAAGGCATCGCCGTGATCATCACCGCGCTCGCCGGAATATTCTTGCTGTCCACGGCCCTCGAGCAACACTTCATGGTCAACATGTCGTGGTACCTCGCCATCCTGGTGGCTGTCGGAGCGATCCTGCTACTCAACAGTGACATGCTGTTCTCGGCGATTGGAGCTGGCATCGGCGCCCTCGTCTTGGCAGTGCAGATGTACAAAGCCAAACAACAAGGGCGCCTACGGTTCAGCGCCATCTAGAACATGTTGCAGGAGCTCCCGGACTTCAGAGGGATGGTCACTGTCGCCCCAGCAGCTCTTCTACCTGCTCGGCAATGCGGAGCAACGCCGAATCGTCGTGGGGGTTGCAGATGAGCTGGAGGTCGATTGGTGCTGGATGTATCGCTCCCGGGATGGGTAGAGAGACGCTAGAAAACCGACCACATTCCACGGTGACGTGAAATGCACGAGCGCTCCCCAAACCTGACCGAGTCTGGAATCATCAAACAGCCATACCAGATCGTCGCGGTGCCGTCCTATGCCGCGAGGTAGTCGCGGAAGGCGACCCCCGAGATGTCTGAGATACGCTGGCGAATCTCGTCGTCGTAGAGTTCCGGTGCGAGCCGAGTAAGCCCGCCGTGTACTGTGGATCCTTCCTAGCCAATCATGGTGCGAGCAAGAGGCGCCTGAAAGCGCCAATGAGGTTGTCGGCTTGGTCGACATGTCACGACGGCACAGTGATAGCGAAGCCGAGTTTTATGATGGCCTGCCGAACGGTGAGGAAGCATGGTACAGTCCATGCCATAGTGATGTAGCTCACACTACGTGGTGGACTCCATAACTCTATCTACAGCCCGCGCACTGTTATCGCGAATCGAAGCGGCTTGGAGGCACAATGGGTCAGCAGGGATACCTCAGCAAAGAAGGCCACGAGATGACTCGTGAGGAGAAAAAAGTCCTCGCGGGAACACTGGTGGGAACGACTATCGAATGGTACGACTTTTTCATCTACGCCCAAGCCGCAGGATTCGTCCTCGCGATGCTGTATTTCGAGCCGTTAGGCGAGGAAAGCGAAACGCTGGCGCAGCTGATCGCATGGGCTTCGGTCGGAATATCCTTTGTTTTTCGGCCATTAGGTGCCATCCTGGCAGGTTGGCTGGGTGATAGATTCGGTCGCAAGATCGTATTAGTGATCACACTGCTAGGCATGGGCGGCGCTACGTTCTTGATCGGCCTGTTGCCTACCTTCGCGTCCTGGGGCGTCGCCGCCCCGATCCTGTTAATCTCGCTGCGCGTCATCCAAGGGCTATCCGCAGGCGGCGAGTGGGGCGGTGCCGCACTGCTTTCGGTCGAGCACGCTCCGCGGCACAAACGGGGACTGTTCGGAATGTACCCGCAAATCGGTGTACCGCTCGGCATGATTCTGGCGACGCTGTTCATGTTCGGCCTCAATACATTTCTCACCGAAGAACAGTTCCTGCAGTGGGGCTGGCGTATCCCCTTCATTTTTTCCTTTGTGCTGATCGTGATCGCTTTCGAGATTCGTCGCAGGGTCGAAGAATCCCCGGTTTTTGTTGAAATGAAGGAGCGCAAGCGCGAATCCTCGGCCCCGTTAAAGGAACTCGTGACCACCCATAAGAAGTACACCTTCTTAGCCGCACTGATCTTTGCCGCGAATAACGCAGCCGGTTATCTGGTTATCGCGTTCTTTGCTGCCTACGGTGCCGCAGAACTGGGCATGTCTCGCACAGCCACCCTCAGTGCATCGCTCATCGGAGGCGTGAGTTGGTTCATCTTCACCATGCTCGGTGGCTGGATCTCAGACCGCATTGGGCGGGTACTGACCTTCCAGATCGGCTACGGGATTATCATCCTTTGGGCGATCCCAATGTGGTTTTTGATAGACACCGGTGTGCTGTGGCTCTTCACGCTTGCGATCGTGCTGTTGACGGTCGGTCTCGGCCCCTCATATGGACCACAATCGGCCCTGTATGCCGAGATGTTCCCGGTCCCCATCCGGTTCTCCGGGGTCTCCATCGGCTATGCCTTCGGGTCGATCATCGGTGGCGCCTTCGCACCACTCATTGCGCAGGCAATCTTCAACCAGACCGGCAATTCGTGGATGATCGGTGTGTACATCTCGGCACTGGCGATCGTGTCATTCCTAGCGGTCTCAGTGGTACCCAAGGGACTGCAGGGTATTAACCTGCAGGACGATACAGATCGTGACGAGCTCAGAATCTCCCTCAAGAACTGATCAACGGGGACTGATGGCGAGCAGCAACTAGCGCTCGATGTCACCAGCGATGAACGCTTCGACCAGATCATGGGCTTGGTCGTCGTGATGCTGAATCGGTGGCGATTTCATGAAGTAGCTCGAGGCCGACAGGATCGGTCCACCAACTTTGCGGTCCAGAGCAATCTTGGCGGCACGAATCGCATCAATAATGACACCTGCCGAGTTTGGGGCGTCCCAGACTTCGAGCTTGTACTCGAGTGATACCGGCGCATCACCGAAGTTGCGTCCCTCCAGGCGGACGAAGGCCCACTTGCGGTCATCCAGCCAGGAGACGTAGTCGGAGGGCCCGATGTGGACATCGTCGTCGGCCATAGCGGCTTTCAGATTCGAGGTGACAGCCTGGGTCTTGGAGATCTTCTTCGACTCGAGGCGGTCACGTTCCAACATGTTCTTGAAGTCCATGTTCCCGCCAACATTGAGCTGGTAGGTGCGGTCAACGGTCACACCGCGCGACTCAAACAGGGCGGCCAGTGCACGGTGGGTGATCGTGGCGCCAATTTGGGATTTGATGTCGTCTCCGATGATCGGCACCCCGGCGTCGGTGAATTTATCGGCCCAGGTCTGATCCGAGGCGATGAACACCGGCAGCGCGTTGACGAAGGCGACGCCGGCGTCAATGGCGGCTTGGGCGTAGAATTTCGCGGCCTCTTCGGAACCAACCGGCAGGTAGCACACGAGCACATCGACCTGATCGTCCTTGAGCTGCTGGACCACATCCACGGGTTCAGCGTCGGATTCTTCGATGGTCTCGCGATAATATTTGCCTAACCCATCAAGGGTTGGCCCGCGCAGGACTTTCACACCGGTTTCCGGGACGTCGGTCAGTTTGATGGTGTTGTTTTCGGATGCGCGCATCGCATCGGCAATATCGAGGCCGACTTTCTTAGCGTCGACATCAAACGCGGTGACGAAATCGAGGTCTGACACGTGGTAATCGCCGAATTGAACATGCATCAGACCTGGTACGGTGTCGTCAGCTGAGGCGTTTCGATAATATTCCACGCCTTCGATTAATGAGGTAGCGCAGTTGCCCAGACCGGCGATTGCCACGCGAACTTTTTGGTTGGACAGCACGAAACTCCTTGCGATGAAAATGTGAGGTTGCAAATTTAACTCACTGTATTGTACGACAGTTCAACCAACCCGCCGCCCACGTGATGCCCAATGCCCGGCTAAATCGGTAGACTTCTGCTCATGGCGAGTGCACACGACGATCTCACGGCAAAAGATCCGCGAGAAGGGCTCGCCAAATCCGGTCAGAGCCGCATCGCTCCGCGCGGTCGGTACACGCTGCCGGGCCGGATCCGATCGTTCTGGGCGCCGGGACACCTGTTGGTGCTGCTGGTCATTGTCTCCGCGATCATCGCCGTCGTGGTCAAAACCCCGTGCCGTGTTGGTGGGTGGGGTGCCCCCGAGGTGTACCTGGCAGGCTGTTATTCGGACTGGACAGGGTTATGGACTTCCCGCGGATTCGCCGAGGACCCGTGGGCCGCGTTCCGAGTCGATAGCGCCTTCGAATATCCGATCCTGATCGCGGTGGTCGCCTCGGTCATCGCGTGGCTCGCGCACGCCGTGACCAGCGTGAGTGAAGCACTCGGAGTCGAAGCCGGCGCCAATCTGGTGTTCTACGACCTGAACTTTCTGGCCGTGATCGCGCTGTGGATCGTGACCGTCCTGATGGTCGCGAAGCTGGCCGGGATCCGGTACTGGGATGCGATTATGGTCGCGGTTGCCCCGGGGATTATTTTCGCCGGGTTCATCAACTGGGACATGTGGGCCGTCGCCCTGATGATCGGGGCGATGTGGGCCTTCGCCAGGCACCGATACGTCATGGCCGGGGTGCTGATCGGTCTGGGCGTCGCCGTCAAAGTGTTTCCCCTGTTCCTATTGGGCGCGATAGCGGTGCTCGCCATCCGAACCGCCCGCTATGATCCGTTGCTGGTTACGACCGCCTCCGCAGCGGTTGCCTGGTTGGTAGTGAACCTGCCGATGATGCTGCTCAACCCCGACGCCTGGGCCGTGTTCTACGAATTCTCGTCAGACCGCCCACCCGGGTGGTCCTCGATCTGGCACGCCTACGGACTTGCGACCGGAGAAACCATTACCGGCGCTCAGCTTTCAGGTTATGCCTTCTGGTCGTTCCTCGTGCTGTGCGCGATCATCGCGGTCATCGGGCTGACCACCAAACACCGACCACGCCTGGCCCAACTGATGTTTCTCATCGTGGCCGCATTCGTGTTAGTCAATAAGGTCTATTCGCCGCAGTTCGTGCTGTGGCTAATCCCCCTACTGGTCCTCGCCCTGCCGAACTGGCGCGACTTCCTGATCTTTTCGGCCGTCGAATTGCTGCACTTCTGGGCGATCTGGGGCTTCCTGGCCGGTCCAACCTCCGGCTACGACGTCCAACACCAGCTCGACGACAAGCTCTACCTCGCCGCCGTCGCCGGCCACGTCGTGATGCTCATCTACCTGATGGTTCGGGTGATCATCGAGATGTACGACCCCGGCAGCGACCCGGTCCGCACCAGCCTGGTCGCAGTCGAGCACCCGGATGTCCCTCAGGACGATCCGGGCGGCGCCGAATTTGATGGCGCCCCAGACCGGTTCGTGCTGCGACCACGTGACACAGCTGACCCGAGCACCAAGAGCGGCCTAGACTACAAAGCATGACGACCTACCTTGACGATCTTGCCGAGTTCATCCACGCCGCACCATCCCCGTACCATGTGACCGCGCAGGTCGCCGCCCGTGCCGCCGACGCCGGATTCATCAGGCTCGACGACACGCCCGACGC
>DATBUK010000132.1:0-2532 GCA_036516155.1 Yaniella sp. | reverse complement strand
AATGTCGAGATAAAAGGGTTGGAAAACACTGCGGGGTCGACTCTAATTGCGCTAGCAATCGTGGGCATGACACCACCGACACAGGCAGCTACGGTGCAGATCGCCAACAGCGTGAGCCCAATGACCACACCGACATTTAGCCCGAAGAAAGCCCACGCAATCAAAAACCCGAGTGCTCCCAACGCGACTCCCAGCATGAACCCGGTGCGTAATTCGCGAGTGAATACCCGGAGAATATCGCGAGGCTGAATATCATCCAAGGCCAGCGCACGAGTCACTGTGGTGGCCGCCTGGTTGCCGGTATTGCCGCCAATGCCAATGAGCAACGGCACAAATAATGCCAACACGCTGACTGCCTCGAGCGTCTCTTCAAATACCGCCATGACTTGCACGGTCAGGGTGGCACCGATAGCTAGGACCAAAAGCCAGGTAAACCGGCTACGGACAAGGCGCGAGACCGGAGTGGAAAGATACGGTCGACGAAGTGGTTCAACACCACCTTGGCGGGACACATCTTCGGATTCTTCAAACTCGAGAATCCGTACGGCATCGTCGAGGGTGAAAACCCCAACCAGGCGTTCCTCATGGTCCACAATTGATACTGCAAACTGCCCACGCCGTGCGGTGCGACGGGCCACCACTTCTTCGTCTTCGGAAACCTCTGCTGTCATGGTTGACTCCATCAAGGTTTCCACGAGTTGGGCGTCATCGGCGCCCAAAAGTTGTCGCAAACTCACGGCGCCCACAACTCGCCGCCCCGAATCGATCACGGGCAGATAGTAGACACTTTCTACGGTGTCTAAACGTTGTTGAACGCGAGCGAGTCCTTCAGCCGCGGTGTGCCAGGGTCGCAATGTCACAAACTGCGGACTCATCCGGCGGCCAATAGAATCTGCCGGATAACCCAATAAAGTAGATGTTTCTTCGCGCTCGTCGTCATCAAGACCGCGCAACAAACGGGACGCTACCGTAGCGGGAAGTTCGTCGAGCAACCAGACGCGATCGTCCGGAGCGAGCTCGTTAAAAAGGTCCGTGGTGTCGTGTTCTTGAAGGGCATGCACCAGGTCACTTTGTAAAACTGGTGAAAGGCCTTCGAAAACACGCAGCGCCAGGTCCTTATCCAACAACCGGTAGACGATGGCTCTGCGCTGGTGGCTGAGCCGTTCAAATATTTTGAGAAGGTGTGCCGGTTTCAGCAGGTTGACCTGCCGGGCGACCGTCGTGAGGTTCTCTTTGTGGAGGGCGTCCGTGATCGAGCTGATGAGCTCCTGGATGTCTTGGGATTGGGTAATAGCCACAACAATCACTTTCGTTAATGCGTCGCGGGAAGGTTTTCCGAAATATGGATTGCTGGAGCACTACACATGGGAGGCGGTCTTAACGGATCGCATCCTGATTACTCACGTGACGCGACAACTAGGTGAGCAAAATGGGTGGCGTCCAGCACGGTACTAGAACATAAACCGTCGTCCATAGTGAAGGACACCTCCCTTGACAGCTTCACCCCGATGCTTGGCACCGCGCGCTCGGGAGAGACATGTTGGCGCTTCTTCACCATAACATCGTAAATATTGCTGTCGAATCTGACCTTTGAGGTTCGTGACGCTTTATGGCAACCCCACACGAACCGGCGGGGTAGGCCACCTAGTGTGGATCCTTGGAACAAAGGAGCTTCGTTGCCGTATAAAGAATCTGAACGCGCGGCTCAAGCCGCCTATGACAGCCAAGATGCCGGGACGTTTTACTCCCACATCTGGGGTGGCGACGATATCCACCTGGGTATCTATAACTCGGTAGATGAGCCGATTGCCGATGCTAGCCACCGCACGATGCAACACATGGTCGACAAGATCACGCAGGAATCCATCGACTCCGTGATTGATTTGGGATCCGGCTACTGCGGCGCCGCACGATTCTTACACCGTGAACTCGACACCCACGTGCTGGCGGTCAACTTGAGTAGCGAACAGAACCGACGAGCTCGACAACTGAACGAGCTGGCCGGCCTCGCAGAGCCCATTACTGTGGTCGATGCGAGCTACAACGCGGTGCCCGCCAACGACGTCGTCGCGGACCTGGTGTGGTCTCAGGACGCGTTCTTACACGCAAGCAACCGCAAACAACCCCTGGCTGAAGCCGCACGGGTGCTGAAACCCGGTGGCGAGTTCTTATTCACCGACCCGATGGCCGCCGACGGAGTGAATGCCGCTGAACTGTCGGGTGTCCTGGAACGTTTGAATCTCAGCTCGCTTGCTTCGCCCAGTGAGTATCAACAGCTTGCTACTGAGGTCGGATTCGAGGTCGTGGAATTCGATGACCTCTCCCAGTACCTGCCGCTGCACTACGGTCGAGTGCTGAAAGAAACCCAGACCAACGCCGACAACCTCCTAGTACTACAGTCGCATTTATTTTGGTGGGTGTCGGCGGTTTCATCGGACATTGCTGAAATGTCGTGTTAATTCTTTGGTATGAGTGACAATATTGGTGTGGCAGAAATCCGTGAGTGGGCCCAGGGGCTGGATGAAATTGGTG
>DATBUK010000131.1:0-3285 GCA_036516155.1 Yaniella sp. | reverse complement strand
GGTGCCACTGCAAAAAATCATCAACCGGGTGACGATCACCGAGCCGGCACGGATGATCTTTGATGCCTCCGAAACCGAACAGGGCGACGTCGCCCTCTCGATTCGCGCGCAGTTACCATCTGAGGCTGTCGTGCCATCGGGTACGCTGGGCGCCATCGGGCTCTACACGATTGACTATTACCCCGAGTCAGCCACCGCAGACATCAACATCATGCCGGTTGAACAGCCCCTGACTCGTACGGTCATGGATCTGATCGAGTCGCTCGAACCGATGATCATCCCGGCCGACGACACCGAAGAATTCTTCGAGAACATCTACCCGCTGCTCGCCGGTGTCATCCCGCTGGCCAGTCAAGATCAGTCGGTGGAACTGCCCGACATCCCGCCGTCGATACTCGAATTGACTCTCGAGTACTACCAGGCAACCCACCAGGGTGAACGCCAGGACCACGTCCGCATCTCGGCACGCTGGGACTATTTGGGCACCGAAGACCAGAGCGAACACCGCCAGCACGTGCTGGACAGCATCTCTGATGAACTCGAGCTGTCCACCGTCCCGGGTAAAACAACGCTTATCGGGGCTGCCGCTGCGCGCTTCGTCGACGAAGCACTCCCCGTATTACAGCAACGCGATTATGTGCGCATTGTCGAAACCGAAGATCGGCCGGCATACACGCGCCTGACCGGTGACCCCCACATCGTCATTAATGCCACGCAGTCGGAGAAAAACGACTGGTTCGATCTGGGCTTCCAAGTCATCATCGAAGAACGGACCATTCCGTTTCGTCAGTTATTCATCGCACTGGTCCGCAACCAGGACAGCTTGTTGCTGACCGATGGCACGTATTTCTCGCTGCAGCACGAAGCCTTCGATCCACTCCGCAAACTCCTCGAAGAAGCTTCTACCCTCGACGACTTCGGCGCCGATAACCCGTCGATCTCACGGTTCAACGCCTCGCTGTTGGAAGACGCCGAAGACGTTGCCGACACCTTCCACGCAGACCCCACCATCATCGAGTGGCAGAAAGCACTCGCCGTACTGCGGGATGCAAACGATATCCCGTCGCTGAAGACGCCTGCCATGTTGGAAGCCGATCTGCGCGACTACCAGCATGAGGGCTACGAATGGTTGTCATATCTCTACGACCTCGGCCTCGGCGGCATTCTCGCTGACGACATGGGGCTGGGCAAAACCCTGCAGACCGTCGCTATGATGGCCCGCGCCAAAGAAGCAGGTCAACAAGATCCGTTCCTGGTGATCGCGCCGTCGTCGGTGTTGACGGTCTGGCGTGATGAGGTCGAACGATTCGCCCCGGACCTGGACGTTGCGATCGTCGACGTCTCAAATTTGCGTCGGAGCGAGTCCATTGACGCGATTCGGTCACGCGCTGATATTTTGGTGACCTCATATGCGATTGCGCGACTAGATGAGGAGTACCTAGCTGAGCAGGACTGGGCGGGTCTAATCCTGGACGAAGCTCAGTTCGTGAAGAACCATCAGACGAAGGCACACCGGGCGATTCGGAATTTCCGGGCACAATTTAAGCTGGCCATTACTGGTACTCCGATGGAAAACACGTTGTCGGATCTGTGGTCGATTTTCCGTTTGGTGGTGCCGGGCATGTTGCCGCGGTACGCCAAGTTCCGGGACGATTTCTTACGTCCGATTGAGGCCGGCCAGCGGGTAGCACGTACTGAGCCGGGTAATCCTGACGAGGAACGGGCCGAACAGCAGACTCGATCCCGTGAAGCGATGAATAAGTTGCGCACGAAGATTCGTCCGTTCATGTTGCGTCGCACCAAGGAATCGGTTGCAGCCGAGTTGCCTGATAAACAAGAGATGGTGTTGCAGGTTCCGATGGAGTCTGAGCACGAGAAACTGTATCAGCAGATTCTGCAGCGTGAACGCAAGAATGTGTTGAATCTTGTGACGGATATGGAATCCAACCGGATGTCTATTTTCCGTTCGCTGACGTTGATGCGCATGTTGGCGCTGGATCCTGCGATCGTAGATGAAGAGTACGCCCATGTGCCATCTTCGAAACTCAATGAGTTGATGTCGCGGTTGTCCGAGATTCTGCCAGAAGGCCATCGAGTATTGATCTTCTCGCAGTTCACCTCATTCTTAGCCCGGTTGGGACAAGAGCTCGATCAGCAGGATATTGAGTACGCTTACTTAGATGGTTCGACTCGTGATCGCGGTGCGGTCGTTGAGCAGTTCCGTTCCGGTGATGCACCGGTCTTCTTGATCTCGTTGCGTGCTGGTGGCTTTGGTTTGACCCTCACTGAAGCGGACTACGTATTCTTACTTGATCCTTGGTGGAACCCTGCGGTAGAAGCCCAGGCTGTGGACCGGGCTCACCGTATTGGCCAGGACAAGAACGTTATGGTGTACCGTATGGTGTCCAAGGGATCCATCGAGGAGAAGGTCTTGGCTCTGCAGCAGCAGAAAGTCGAGATGTTCGCTGCGTTGACCGAAGACGACACTGCTTTCGCTTCGAATGTCACCGCTGATGATATCCGAGCCTTGTTCGACGATAGCCCTGTTGATCTCGATGAAATACAACCAAGCGCCATCAGTGCTTCAGAATCCTAATACTCAGAAGTTCCAGTAGAGGTTGCGTAGTAAGGGTTGGGTGGGGTCGAGCCATGGTGCGGGTTGGAAGAAGGTGACCCCGTGGCGTTTGCGGATTTGCCATTTGCCGTCGTGGATGGCGCCGTGGTGTAGGGCACAGACGGTGATGGCGTTGTCGACATCGGTGGTGCCACCGTTGAGCCATTCGACAATATGGTGAATTTGACAATACACTGCCGGCACCGTGCAGCCCGGCGCTTGGCAGCCGCGATCTCGGGCCAGGATGGCCCGGCGTTGGGCTGGCGTGAATAATCGCTTGGTCCGGTGTTGAACGAGCACGTCGTGGTGGCCATTCCA
Source organism: Yaniella sp. (assembly GCA_036516155.1). Lineage (GTDB taxonomy): Bacteria > Actinomycetota > Actinomycetes > Actinomycetales > Micrococcaceae > Yaniella. The sequence continues at coordinate 353 of DATBUK010000131.1, read as the reverse complement.
GATTTGACCCACGAGTTTGGAATCGCAGGCTAATTGTTCGGCATGGCGCGGGTGGAAGGCCCCAATATTGATGGCCTCGGACATATATTGCGTCCACGATGGTGGGGGTCGTCCGCGGGTATGGGTCGGGTCTTCGCAGATTGGGATGTCGGGGTCATCAGGATTTGGCTGGCTCGTCATGGGTGGGAGGATGCCGGCGGGGCCGGGTGGTCGTCGCACCGCTTCGGGTAACGCTCCAACCCCGAGGGTGTGGTAGGCGGTTTGGATATCTTGGATGATCATCAACTGCGCACTGGTCCCGTGGGCAGATTTGGCGCCGAGTTCAGCCGGATCCATCGTCAAAATCGTCTGAA
>DATBUK010000130.1:0-20802 GCA_036516155.1 Yaniella sp. | reverse complement strand
CTCAACGGAGTGCACGGTCACGCCACTGCCGATGATCGATGCCGTCAAGGACGTTGACCCATCATCCGGGACCACGGTTGAAGCCGGTGAAGAGCTCACCTACACGCTCACCTTCACCAACAGTGGTGGAGCGACCGGTGCAGTGGACTACACCGACTATCTCGAAGGCGTCCTCGACGATGCCACCCTGGTAACCCAGCCGGCAGCTTCCGAGGACTCACTGAACGTCAGCCCCGTGGCCGACGACCAGTTCACGGTTACCGGCACGCTTGCTGGGGACACTGAAGCGACCGTGACTTACACGGTTGAAGTGAACGAGGATGACCAGCGCGACGACCACGTGCTGACCAACTTCCTGATGGAAGGTGGCGAAGAACCACCGTCAGACTGTCTGGCAGATGATCCGAACTGTACTTCCAACCCTGTCCCTCACATCGAGAGCTGGAAAGAAGTAGAGGCGGACAGCACCCCGGTTGTTGCCGGCACTGTCCTGACCTATACGTTGCACTTCGAAAACTCCGGGGCAGCGACTGGTGAAGTAGACATGGTCGATGACCTCACCCACGTGGTCGACGACGCCACCGTGGACGAGGATTCCATTACGGCTAATGATCCGCTCACCGTCAGCGAGCTCACCGGCGACCAACTGTTTGTCACTGGTGAACTCGAAGCGGGAGAGACCACTACCGTCACCTATGAGGTCACGGTCAACCCCGATGGACAGCGTGGCGATGATATCGCTGCGAACTTCCTGCTGGAGAACACTCCAGAAGGTGAGGAACCACCCGTTCCTGGGGACGACCCAACCTGTCAGCCAACCGATAGTGAACGTCCAGATTGTACTGCCACCCCGATTGGTCAACTGCTGGTCTCTAAAGCAGTCGAAGCTTCCACTGATCCAGTGGTTGCCGGTACAGAACTGACCTACACTCTGACCTTCAATAACCAGGGTCAAGGACCGGTCGAAGTAGATCACACTGACCTACTCGACGACGTACTCGACGACACCACGATGACGAGCGCACCTGCCGCAGCAGAAGGCGCGCTAGATGTCACCGACGTCGAGGACGACCAGTTCACCGTCACCGGAGAAATTGCAGCCGGTGAAGAAGTAAGTGTGCAGTACACCGTAACTGTCAACGACGAGGACGAACGCGGCAATAACACCGCAGACAACTTCCTGGTTCCGACTGGTGAAGAACCACCAGAAACCTGTGAAGACGGCCTCTGCACCGTGACCCCATTGCCGAACCTCAGCGTTGACAAATCGGTAGACCCTGAATCAGGCACCACAGTTGTAGCAGGCGAAGAGCTGACTTACACGTTGACCTTCTCGAATGACGGAGAAGCAGAGGCGGCAGTGAACTACACCGACCACCTCGACAACGTGCTCGATGATGCAGCTCTGATCACTGAGCCGGCGGCTTCTGATGAGGCGCTGCAAGTCAGTGCTGTGGAACAGGATCGTTTCACTATCACCGGTGATCTTGCCCCAGGCCAGGAAGAGACCGTGACCTATACGGTTGAAGTTGGTGCTGACGGCGATCGTGGCGACAACGTTCTCGGTAACTTCTTAGTAGAAACTGGCCAAGAACCGCCAAACGAGTGTGAAGGTGTCAACTGCACCATCAACCCTGTGCCACATGTCGTGGATTGGAAAACGGTAGATCCCGCATCCAATACCCCAGTCGTTGCTGGTCAAGAACTGACCTACACGCTGCACTTCGAAAATCTCGGTGCAGGGACTGGCACAGTGGACAAGGTTGATGACCTCACCCATGTCCTCGATGATGCGCAGATTGTTTCAGAACCTGTCGCCTCTCACGAGGCATGGACAGTTAAACGCGACGGAGAACGCATTGAGTTCACCGGCGAGATTGCAGCTGGCGATACTGAAACAATCCAATACACCGTCAGCGTGCTCGAAGAAGAGGAGCGCGGCGATGATATTCTCGCGAACTTCTTGCTCGAACCCGATGCCGATACCCCGAGTGATCCAACCTGTGAGCCGACCGATGAGGAACGCCCCGATTGCACCACCAACCCGGTGGGTAATATCGTGCCGAACAAATCGGTAGACCCAGAATCGGGCACCGAAGTACAGGCAGGACAAGAGCTCACCTATACGCTGTCGTTTGAAAACACCGGCGCGGGTGCAGCCGAGATCGATTACGTCGACCACATGGCTGATGTCCTCGACGATGCAGAACTCATCGGCGAGATCGACGCCAGCGATGGCATCTCGGTAGCCGGCCCAACCGACAACCAGCTCTTGATCAGCGGGTCCGTTGAGGTAGGCGAAACCGCTACGGTGAGCTACACCGTCGTGGTCAATGCCTTCGAAGATCGAGGGAACCACCAGCTGGGCAACTTCCTGACACTCGCTGATGGAGAACCATCATCAGAGTGTAGTGACAATGACCCACTGTGTACCTTCAACCCAACACCATCTGACCCACCACAACCTGACGAACCAACAGAGCCACGGCCTGAAGATCCGTCAGAACCTGACGAACCAACAGAGCCACGGCCTAAAGATCCGTCAGAACCCGAGGATGACCTCGCCATCACCGGTGCCGCTGGCATCTGGGCGATGGTCCTGGTGGCACTTGCACTACTTGGTGGAGGCTTAGCACTCTACGCTTTCAACAGGAAGCGTCGTAATAGCTAAACCAATACACCGCAGTAGATGACAAGTCTCTGCTAAACCCGAAGGCCCTGCAGCACGAACTGCAGGGCCTTCGGCGTCTTGAGAAAGGAACCATATTTGAATAGCGCCTCATGCATGCTCGATGCACTTATCAACGACCGGGTGCCTTCGACACGCTTGGACGGCCGGGAAGACCGTAAGACACACTCTTTTCTGCCCTTTCCGAATAATGATCGGATCCCAGTGATCCCGCATACCGATATCGGGTCCAATATCGATGACCTGCTCGCGCTGCTCTTTATGCTGGGTAGTCAGAGGCTAGATCTAGTGGGTGTCACCACGGTGTATGGCGACACCTCACTCCGCGCTAAGGTCACCCGTTCAGTGTTGGAGTTAGCAGGTCGCGCTGACGTTCCGGTGGGGTACGGTATCGAAACGCCACTCTCAGGCAAAGCAGTGTTTTCGAACTGTAACAGCGACCGGTAATTTTCAAGTCGCGTGAGACCAGCGGGTGTTTAAGCGGCGAGTTGTGTGTCCTCCTGTGACGGTTCGGTGGGTTGGTTAATCCCTGCAGCTTCGGGAAGCTGCAGGGTCTTGGGTAGTTGGTGTTTGGCGAAGCGTTCCGGGTGAGCTTGCCAGGCGGTCTGCATCGCCTGCTGACGGGCGTGGTCCACGTCGGTGGTCAGCCCGAAATGCACATCGGCTGGGGTGTGAAACCCGATGCCGGAATGTCGGTGTTCATGGTTATAGGCTTCAACAAAATCGGCCATAAACGCTCTGGCATGCTCGAGGGAGCCGAAGCGTTCCGGGAATTCGGGTAGGTATTTCAGTGTTTTGAAGGCGGCCTCTGAATAGGGATTATCGTTGGAGACCTTGGGTCGGGAGTGCGATTTCACCACCTCCAAATCCGATAGCAGTGCGGTCACAGGTTTGGAGGTCATCGATGAGCCGCGATCGGCGTGGACGACTTTCGGGATCCCATAGACCCCGAAGACAGTGGTCATGAAGTCTTCAGCCAGACCTGCAGATTCGCGGGCGTGGACGACGCAAGCGACAATGAACCGTGAGAAGATATCCAGCATCACATACGCGTTGTAGTAGATCCCCTTGGTTGGGCCAGCCAGTTTGGTGATATCCCAGGTGAAGACCTCTCCGGGGGTGGTGGCCACCAACTCGGGAACCGTCCGGGCCGGGTGGCGGGCTTGCCGTCGCCGTTCGGTGACTTGGGCGTGGTCGTGGAGCAGTCGATACATGGTGGACACCGAACACAAATACGTGCCTTCCGACAGCAACGTGGCATAAATCTGTTGCGGTGCTTGGTCCACAAACCGGTCACTATGCAACACCGCCAACACGCGGTCGCGTTCAGCCGCCGAGAGCTTATTGGCCGGTTCCGGCCGGACCACCGGATACTTGGTCCCGGTGCCACCGGCAGCTTCAGCAACAGCGGCTCGATGCATCGTAGACCGCGGCACCCCCGTGAGTGCTTCGGCCTGGCGGGTGGTCACGTTGGCCTCGACCAGCTGCAGGTAGGCATGTCTTAACGGTTGTTGCGCTTGGAATCGTTCGAGTCCGCGCCCTTGGAGAGCTGCTCCAAGAGCGCGTGCGCTTTTCCCATAATATCCAGCGCCGTCTGCGTGGTTTCCAGATCGCGTTCCCGGTCTGCCAGTTGGCGCTTCAACCGGGCAATCTCAGCTTGTTCTTTGCTGGGTTTGGCAATGGTCTCACCGGGTTGTTTGTTCTCAAACATGCCTGCATCGCGCTGCTTGCGCCACTGGACAATCTGGGAAGAATACAACCCATTGGCGCGAAGATACGCACCGCCTTGTTGGGTTTGCATCGCCTGATCATAAGCCTCTACATGCGCCAATTTTCGGCGACGCTAATCACCCGGCGGCGCGGTTTATCGATGGAACCATCAGTGTTCATGCTCCCCTTATCCGATACTGCGGCTAAACCCGAAACGGCTCCAGCTACGGCCGGCGATGGAAGGGAATACGAAGAAGTCGTCAAAACAGAATCTTTCTGAAACGGGCCCTATCAAAACGTGAACTTGCTAAGAGCCGCTGGTCTCATCTAACCCTGACAGATAGGGCAGCGGCGCGCGAAAACGGTATCCGGACCTTCACGGCCGAGGTGCTCCCTGAAAACACAGAGCAACGCCTCAATGAGCGTAGGAACTCTATAGCTTCTGTGCATGATGACGGATCATGTTTTGTGCTTCAGCTAGAGGGCTAGACCTTCGATCGCTCTAGGTCAGACCTGCCGGCGGGAGCAACGGTCATAGACGTAAATTCTCGAGTCTCGATGCCCGTTAGTTTAGGAGCGGGGATCGGACGCCGATGTGGTGGTTGAGTTCGGCGGCCAGGGCGAATAGTACATCGTCATCGTTTCGACCGCCGTCGATGGTCACTCCAACGGGCAGCTTCTCTGTGCCGATGCCGACCGGGATGGTTATGGCGGGTTGACCTGCGGTGGAGCCTGGACCGGTATTGCGGATGACGGTACCGAATGTGGGGACTTCTTGGCCGAAGGCCGTGGTGGTGAGTTCATCACCGATTGGGGTGGGGCTGATGGGTGTCGTGGGACGCAACAGCCCGTGAAGCTGGTGGCCGGTCAGCAGCAGGTCCCAGGCATCGCGGAGTTGTTGATGAAGGGTCAGCAGCTGGTGATACTTGTCGTGTTGGTCGCGTTGTTCCCACGCCAGTTTTAAGAGTCCGGGAACGTCTTGTGCGGCGGACTGTTCCATGACCTGTTCAAACGTCATGGCAACGGGCAGACGTTGGAGATATGCGCTCAGGTCTCTGGCGGTTTCATACAGCACGATACCGATCCCACAGGCAGCATCCAGCTCGTGGAGTTGGGCTGTGTCGACTTCGACCAATTCGATGGTGTCGGTGTTTTCGAGTACTTTCACCGTGTGGTCCCAGCGTTCCTTCACGTCGTCGGCAAGCGGATCAAGGTAGGTGGAATCTGCTGTTGGCACGCCTACTCGAAACGTCGACGGCGGGGTTGCGGCTGGTCGAGCTTCGGAGACGACTTGGTCAACCTGGTGTGCAAGTTCCAGAGACTCGGCGATAACACCGATCGCATCACGAGTCTTAGAGAGGGGAGCAGCACGGCCATCGCTGGGCCAGCGGCCGATGGAGGGACGGTACCCATAGACGCCACACCAGGCAGCCGGGATGGATACTGAGCCTCCGGTGTCCGTGGCCAGCGCGAAGGGTACGATACCGGATCCCACAGCGGCACCGGAACCACCGGAGGAGCCACCCGGACTGCGGGTTGCATCAAAAGGGTTGCAGGTCGCAGGGTGCGCCGCAGCACCAGTGGTAATACCGAAGGCCAGTTCGTGCAGGTTAGTTTTACCCACCAGCAGCGCGCCTGCCTCTTGTAACCGAGCCACCACCGCATGATCCGCATCCCGTGTGGACCCAACCAACGCCGGCGTGTTCGCCGAGGTCGGCAGAGCTACCGTGTCGATATTGTCTTTGACCGCGAATGGCATACCGGCGAGTGCTCCGGTCGAGTCCTCGGGCTGGCGTGTGGCTGGGTCGACCACTGAAATAAATGCGTGAAGTGGATCTTCGTGTGCGTGTTGGACGGCATGTTCGAATGCGCTACTTTGGTTGTGCATTAGCTCTCCGGGGGCTCGGCTCTATAATTGCTGGAACGTTTTGTGAGGCATCTTAGCGCTACGGTTTTACCCTGACTCGATACCCAGTATCCCATGGATTCGAAAGATCGCTGATATTGCAGCGATGTATGGCCGGTGAGGTGTGTGTGTTTCTCATGGATTACTAAGTGTGCAGGACTTTAGGAATGTAGCGCTTCGTTATAGCCGAGCACGGTTAGCGTGCCGCTGGGCTCCAGGACAACACATCGAACCTTCTCCAAGTCAGTATGTCCCTATCGAGATCTCACACTCATTTTGCTCCGCCCTCTAATGTGTTCGTCATCTTTTGAAAGCTTAAAGTGATCGTTGTGGCCGATGCGCCCGTTGTCTTTTCAGTTCTGCGTAGTCGTTTCAGCCAGAAGGCCGGTTACAGCGCAAAGACAAGGTTAACTGCAGTAAGAATTAGCGCCCGCCATGCTGGGGCGAATGGAACGGATAATTCAGGCCACCTTAAAATAGAACACTCTGGTTAGCTGATGCGATGAATCAGCTAGCATAATTACTCTTTTCTTCGCTGACTAAAGAAGCCATGGTCGCTGCAGCCTTTTGAGAATGTGAAACTGCAACGACCATGGCTTTATAAGTTGTGGTGCTTCGCCCATCTACACGGAGGTCGTTTTAGATCTAGGTAAAGCACCCCGTTTTTCCCTATTGCTTTCGGTGGTCAAAAGTTCTTGCACGACTGCGCCTGTTTCTAGGACTTTCATATCCTGTCCTGGTTTTCCGATGACCTGAAGCGCGTGAGGCAGGGGACTACTTCGTGTCCAATACGGTACGGAAAGGGCGGGCCATCCCAGCAAATTCCATATGAGACACTGAGACATTAATGCCTCCGCAGTCGGTACCGATTCACGAAGAAGAGGTGCTTCGATGGGCACGGTGGAGCTGAGCAAGATATCAATATCTTCAAAGGCAGTGGCGTAAATTTTTGAAGCCTCTGCAATCAGGCCTCTTGCCTCTGTTGCTTGTTCATCTGAGACTACCTTCCCGGACTGGATTCGTCTGAGTACGTCCGGTTGGTATTTCTCTGGCATTTGAGTCACGTAAGCTTCGTGCACTAAGAAAGCTTCGCGCGATCTGACCACATTGTAGAGCTCCATGAAATGGAAATCCGTGCCGGTGCGCGGATGGGAGACAGTAGAGGCGCCCAGCGATTGGACGATTTCACGTGCAAATGACTCACTTAGACCCGAGCCGCCATAGATAGGGTTGTCGTCCAAGACGCGATAACTCAGGTCGCTCCCCAAGGGGCGACTTTCGAAGTCTTGCCCAGTCAGTAGTGTCTCCATCAGACTCCGTATATCCTTCACTGTAGGTGCAAGAAAACCTACAGTGTCGAATGACGGTGCTAAAGGAAAAATTCCGGCGGTGTCCAAAAGCTCGTATGTAGGTTTGAAGCCAACAACACCGCATAACGCAGCTGGCACTCGAACCGAACCGGCAGTATCTGTTCCGACTGCGAAGGGAACGATATCCTTCGCAACTGCCGCCGCCGATCCAGAGCTGGAGCCTCCAGCAATTCGCGTTGGATCATATGGGTTGACCACGACGCCGTAGGCTCCTGAGTCTCCGCGGATTCCGTAGGAGAACTCTTGGGTATTCGTTTTACCTATGAGGTTAGCGCCTGCATCTAACAGTTTTTGTATCACAGTTGCATTCTGCGACGGGCGATGGTCAGCAAAAACGTTTGAGCCCATGGTCGTTTTGAAATCAACTGTATTTATGACGTCTTTTGCAGCGAAAGGTATGCCATCTAAGGGACTCCGTATGTTGCCAGACTTGATTCGTTGATCCGCTTGAATAGCGTATCGACTGTCTTCACCTACCGTGATGAATAGGTTCTCCGCAACATGCGCTTTACGAATAGCAGCCTCGGAAATCTCCTGGGCCGTCACAGCTCCGTGGTCTAAGGCCGAGCGTAAGGTGCTAATTTGTGAAGGCTGCGTGCTCATGGCGCCTCTTGAAGGATGGTCGAGTCTTTGACAGTTACTTGTGCTTGAGGGGCAGCCTGAGGTGCTGGGCGATCCTTAGGTGCGAGCATAGCTGCGAAGAGGGCGATGATATTTGCGATGACCAAGTACCACGCCACAGCCGCATACGTCCCGAACTCGGCGAATAGCATTGTGGACAGAATAGGTGCCGGGGCTGAAGCCACAATCCCTCCGATTTGGTATGACATTGACGTACCGGTGAAACGCACTTCGGGCTGGTACAGCGTAGCGATGAATCCAGAGACCGTCGCATAAACGAAAGAGTGCGCGATGGGTAGCGCCAGAATGAGTGCGGCAAAGAGACCCCAGTTCGACCCCGTATTGAACAGCCAGAATATTGGGAAAGCGGCTAGTACTGTGATTACGGAGCCAAAGATCATCATGGTACGTCGACCGAACTTGTCGGCCAGAATCGCCACCACCGGAATTGCAAAGATATCGATAGTCGCCCCCACGCTAATCGCAAGAAGAATAACCCCCCGATCAAACTCCACCACATCGGTTCCATAAGATAGCAAGTAGACGGTAGCTATGTAGAAGAGGGTATTAGAGCCTGCCAGCGCGAAGGTACCAACGATCAGAGGTCGCTTCGCTGTCTTCAGCATTTCGAACAAAGGAACTTTGGTCTCTTTGCGCGTTGCCTTCATCTCTTCGAACTCTGGAGACTCCGTGATTTTCAGTCGGATTATTAGTCCGACAACGATAAGGACCGCAGAGAATAAAAAAGGAAGGCGCCAACCCCACGCATTGAGCTGTTCTTCAGGTATAAGTTGGACAAGATAAAAGGCGAGGCTCGATAAAACCACGCCAGCGGGCACCCCAGCTTGAGGCCAGCTCGCGTAGAAAGACTTCTTATTTTCTGGTGCATGTTCGAGCGCCATCAGAACTGCACCGCCCCACTCACCGCCTACTGCAATGCCTTGTACTACGCGGAGGAAAACAAGCAGTACAGGTGCCCAAACGCCTATCGTGGCATAGTTTGGGAGAAGACCGATCGCAAACGTTGCAAGCCCCATGGCTAACAGTGACCACACCAACATGGTCTTGCGGCTCACTTTGTCGCCAAAGTGCCCAAAAACTATCCCACCAAGGGGCCGCGCGACGAAGGCAACCGCGAACGTCGATAAGGAAGCCAATGTTCCGGTAAGTGGATCCAGATCCGGGAAAAATTGGTGATTGAAGATCAGTACCGCGGCAGTTCCAAACAGGAAGTAGTCGTACCATTCCACTGCCGTACCGACAAAACTGGCGAAAGCCACCTTTGCAGGTGATTGATGTGGTTTATTCGAGGGAGGTGAAGCCGTTGTCATGTCATCCTTACATAGAGATCTAAAGACAACCGGAGAGGTTGAATATGCTTATTGGGCAAGTGAATCAATTCGAGCTTGCAATCGTTTGCAAGCACCCGTGCTCTGTATGCTAGAGACCTAGGTCACTTTCCGTCAAGAGGGGATTTTAAAAAATGTCAAAAGATCGGGAGGCGCTCGCGTCCAGTCCTAGGCATCCAACACTCAAAGCCATTGCAGACGCGGTCGGTGTCCATGTTTCTACAGTTTCACGCGCGTTGAGGCGCGATCCCACTTCTGGTGACGCCTCAAAATCTGTTCGACGCATACACCGAATTGCGGAAGAGATGGGCTACCGGCCTAACATGATGGCTGCCGGATTGCGTACTAATCGGAGCTACACGATCGGTGTGGTGATGCCTCGACTGACGGACGTCGTTATTGCTCAAACGTGCGAAGCCATTGAGGAAGCGGCGACAGCGGCGGGCTATCAGATTCTGTTGACGACACCCCGTGATGAGGTCCGCGCTCAGATAAGGAGTATCCAGGCGCTGGCTTCTCGTCGAATCGATGGACTTATAGTGAGTTCCATTCATTTGGATCGCCCAGATATGGTCGAAGAGATTCTAAGCGTGGGAATCCCTGTTATCGCTGTCAATAGGCGGGCGAACAATAAATTGCAGGCGGTGACGACTGACGACCATCACGGAGGCTATTTAGCTGGAGAACACTTAGCAAATCTGGGTCATCGACGGGTGGGGATAGTGGCCGGACCTCGTCACGCAAGTACTGCATGGGACCGCACTCAAGGTTGTATTGATGCTCTAGCTGCACGCGGTATAGAGGTGGACGAATCTTTATGTGTGCATACTGATTTCGAAGTCCAAGGCGGGATTTCTGGGGCCCACAGGTTGTTGAATCTTGAAGATCCACCGACCGCGATTTTTGCAGTTAACGACACCGCAGCAATAGGTGTGGCAGGCGCAGCGCGTGACAGGGGTTTGAGCATCCCGCATGACCTTTCTTTAGTGGGTTATAACGATATCCCTCTGGTCTCCCAGCTTCCTGTGCCGTTTACCACAATTAGTTCTCCCGCAGCGCCGATGGGAGCCGTTGCACTCCAGCAGTTACTGCGCGGTATCAACGATGAGGATATGGCGTCGTTTACGCTCCCAGTGTCATTGGTCGTGCGTGCTTCCACGACTGTTCCGAGCCGATCTTGAGGTATCTGCAATCGTTTGCCGAACTTGTGAAAAGTTTTACCAGAATTTCGTCAGAGCAACTACGCCATCCCTCTTGCGATAGTTCGTATGAAGAAAGAACTCTCAGGGTTCCACTCTCTCACCCGTGAATACCCGATCAGCACCAAGCACGTCGTGCAGGACTTCAGGATGTAACGCGTCGTCGTAGCCGAGCACGCTCAATGCACCGCTGGGCTCTATGACGACACATCGAACTTTTTTCAAATCGGTATGGCCTGCTTTGCGAACGCAGCTCATAATTTCGTCGAAGGTAATGTGCGTTTTACGCATCAAATCTGGCTGCGGTTGCCCGTGGGCAAAGACCACCGTCGGGCGAGCATTGATGACCCGGTGCAAGTGGATATTGTTCCGGAAGACGCCAAAGACGGCTTCGCAACATAACAGGGTGACTAGACCAATGATACCCGCAGCGACCGTCGGCGGGTGACCGATGATGACGCGTCCAGCGACTGATCCAAGCATGACCCCAACGACAATGTCGAAACCCGTCAACCCAGAAAGTACTCGTGCACCGAAGATGCGAACGAGTAGGAGAAACACCAGGTAGATCACGATGGCGGAGATGACTACGACGGGGATCCGCCACAGCTCAATCCCGAGAGTTTCTACTAGTTGTTCGTTCGTCACACTGAAAGCATCCATGCGGCCATATTAGACTGCGGCATCTACAAAAGAGTGTCTCCCGAACTTCGCTATGTTCGGGAGACGATTGGTGCCACTGCAGGTGGAAGCACGATTATGCTGGAGCTCTGCCTGTGACAATGTTGAGAATTCGGCGTACCACGTCAAAAAGAAGTAACGCGATCAACCCGAACCCTATCCATGCCACGACATCGGGCTCAGTTGGCAGCATGATGAAATGCACACCAACTGCCAACAGCATTGCCACCACGAGAAGTTCAGCAGAAACCATGAACATCCCGAGCTCTGTGCCCTCTTGTCGATTATTCGAGTAGTGCTCTTGCCGAGTTATCGTAAATTTCCGAGGATTCATGGCCATATCCTCCCCTCACGCCGAGTGCGGCGTACTTCCAACATACTGTGTCTCTCGTCACAAACGTAGCGTTTTAGCTACCGGGCGACGGGCAGGCCCATGCAACACCAACCATGGCTGCGGGCTCCGGGATTACAATGAGACGGGCCGCCGTTGTCGGGGCCTGATATCGACTTGGAGGAGACCATGCGCAAGCGCGCTCAACTTGCCGTCGGGGCGCTCATGTCGGTGGCGTTACTGTTGAACGGTTGTGCCGCTGACACCGAACAGGCTGCGAACACCGCCGAAACCTCGGTGCAGACACTCATCGACGCCCATGACCTTGCGGGTATGGACGCCGGTGAAATGATCGATCACCTTGACCGGGTGCCACTTGAGGAGCGCCCAACAGATCTGATCGCCTCTGTTATGCCCGACCACTTGGTGCTTGCGTCGGCGACGGAAGAAACTGTTCTCGAGCTCCCTGCTGATCAGTTCTATTTGTCGATCGCACCGTTTGTGAACCAGACCCATGAGTGTCACTATCACAGTCTGACTACGTGTGTTGGGGAACTGAGCGAACAGGAAGTTGAGCTGACAGTTACTGATGACTCAGGTGAAGTGCTCGTCGACGAGCAGCGTACTACCTTCGATAACGGGTTCGTAGGTGTCTGGGTGCCTGCTGGCAGTAGCGGCACGATCGAAATCACCTATGACGACAAGACTGGTACCACCGAGTTCTCCACCGATGATGAGGCTGCCACCTGTATTACTGATCTACAGCTGACCTAGTCGAAATTCGTGCCCAGCACGCACTCCGGCGGTCACTCCCGTGTGGCAGGTCGGACCGTAGCCCCGTAGTAGCCTTCATAAGCCATCGAACTCCACTGCTCGGTGTAGCTACGTCCATCGGGGAGCACCACGGTGATCTCTTCAACATCGGTGGTTTCGTAGGCGAGCATGGTCATCATGCCAGAAGCCACGTATTCTGCAGGCCAGTCTGCCGCCCAGCCGGATTTCCAAGACCCATCTTCAACCTGGACTTCGAGGTATCCAACCTCGGGAGCAGAGATATCAGTGATAGAGGAGTGCGGATCTTCGGTACCACAACCGCCCAGGGTCTCCACCTTGCCATAACAGACGTCGTTGTAGGTGATCAGATAATTCTGCCGGTATTGCGCGGCACGTTTATCCGCCCACTCTTGTGGGTCGATGTCGCTCTGCTCTGGAGTCGGCGAGGGCGAATCTGTTGGAACGGGTTCGCTGGCATCATTCCACTCGTCGTAAGTGTCGAGCATCTTTTGCGCCTCGTCGAGTTCTTGGAGATGTTCGATGTGTTCCTGCTCGTCACGCTCTGCGGCGCTATCTTCTGTACACGCCGTGAGTACTACAATCCCTGCAGCTAGCGCCGCAAAATACCCGGTGCGTTTCTTGGTCATGAAAAGGCCCCTTGGAAGAACTGGTGTGAGTGAGAAAACCACGTGCCAGGCTACAAGAGAAGCCGACCTACGAAAAGCTTCTTTGATCTGAGGAGACGATTTATGCCATAGGGACTTCAGACGTTACTGATGAGATCTTCCACCGCAGTCCCTGGAGCTTTAGTGTTGAACTAATCGAACGTCGAAGATACTCAAGGCAAGGAGTTGAGCGATGAGGTACGGCGGAGCAGTTGCACTGATAGTCATCGGAGCCATTCTCTACTTTGCGGTGAACATCGATGTGCAACCAGTCGATATCCACATGATCGGCCTCATTCTGATGATCGCTGGTGTCATCTGGCTCGTGATCAATCTGATTGTTGGTGCCACGACTCGTCGTCGAGTCGTTCCGGTTGAAGAGCGGCGCGAAATTATCGAGGAGTAACCCAGGATTCGTTCCAAGCGTTGACTGTCTCCTAAGATATTTGGGGCGACAACAGTCAATCGATCACTACCGGGGTTAGAGGCGAGACCAGCATGTCAGTCACGGCGCGACCACAGGCGAACATCGTGGGTTCCGGCCCGAACGGGTTGACTGCTGCCGCCATGCTCGCCCGGTCTGGCTGGCATGTGCGCGTTTACGAGCGCAATGCTGCCATTGGTGGGGCAGCAGCTTCTGCAGACGTATTCGATGACGGATCAATCGTGGATCTTGGAGCAGCAGCGCACCCCTTTGGTGTTGCCTCTCCTATCTTTCGCCACTTGGGGCTCGAGGAACGTGGGGTCGAGTGGTTGCACTCCGACTACCCGATGGCTCACCCTTTTGATGATGCACCGGCTGCGATTCTGCACCGCGATATCCGCACCACCGCTCGTTCATTAGGAATTGATTCCACTGCTTGGCGATTGGTCCATAGGGCAGTGGTCAACTCCATTGATGACTACCTCGAACAAATCATGCGCCCGCTGCTTCGGTTTCCGGATCACCCCGTGAGAATGGCGCAATTCGGGCTGTTGGCGACCCCACCGTCTTCATGGTTTGTGCGGACAGCATTTCGTGGGGAGCCGGCTCGAGCCCTATTCACCGGTTCGGCGGCTCATGCTAATACGCCCCTGGGCCATCCCTTTACTTCGACCTACGGTGTCCTATTCTCGGCTTTAGGCATGACCCGCGGCTGGCCTGTCATCAAAGGCGGTACCGGAGCGCTCGTGAAAGCTCTGGCGCAAGTGGTAACCGAACACGGTGGCGAGATTTTCACCGAGCACGAGGTCACCGACTTGGACGATCTACCTGCTGCCAGGGCTACGGTGCTGGACATTACCCCGTCACAAGCATTGGTGATGCGTGGGCAGAAGCTCCGCGATTTACCGGATTCCACAGTGCAACGACTACAGCGGTGGCGCTATGGTCCGGGCGTGTACAAAGTCGATTGGTTACTTGATGGCCCAATCCCGTGGGCTGATAATCGCGTAGCTCGAGCAACAACCGTGCACGTCGGTGGGCGTGCCGCTGAAATCCGTCTGGCTGAGGCTCAAGTGAATTCGGGGCGTATCCCTGACCGACCGTTTGTGATGGTCGTACAACCATCAGTCGCTGACCCCTCGCGCGCACCAGACGGCAAGCACGTTCTGTGGACCTACACACATGTGCCCAACGGGTATCGCCCGGCAGATTCGGACCAGGCCTATGTGGCTGACGTGATCCAAGCACAGATCGAGCGTTTCGCACCTGGTTTCGGTTCCAAGGTTCTGCAGAAAAAGATCTGGGATCCAGACGCGTTAGAAGATTGGAACCCTAACCTCGTGGGTGGTGACATTGCCGGTGGTTCCATGACCGGGTTGCAATCGATGTTGCGTGGTGGCCTCACCCTCGAGCCGTATCGTATGGGCGTGCCAGGCTTGTATATATGCTCGGCAGCCACGCCACCTGGTGCCGGAGTGCACGGGATGCCTGGTGCCTGGGCAGCCCGTGCTGCCATGGAAGACCAGCGGGTCTAGTCTCGACAATTTTTAAAGCCTGACGCCCGGAGAAGCGTCCCGCACGATTATGAGTCGTGAGTTCTGGGTGCTTACCGTTTCGAGGTGCTTTGCTGCCTTCTGTCAGATTGAACGCGGCCGTTCGAGGAGGCAGCAGCACTGAGACTATCCCCATTGACTGCTTCTACCACCTCGAGCATTTCTTCATCATCGAGCCCGCGCTGGTCCGGCTGTTTACCATTCTCCAAGGCGATGTAAGCAGGAGTACCGGCAACGACTGGTGTGCCAAGTGTGCCAGGAAGCTCGTCACCTTCAAGTGAGGCACCAGCCGTTTCTGGCATGAAGTGCACGGCAATGAAGCCGACCACGCACGCAATCATCATGTAGAAGGCCGGTACTAACAGGCTACCGGTGACTTCGACGAAGAAGTCGCTCACGAGCGCTGCCGTACCACCGAAGAGCGCGGTTGCGACATTGTAGCTAATCGCAAATCCAGCAAAGCGTGCACGGGTTGGGAACAGTGCGGTGAAGGTGGCCGAAATGGTGCCAAGTTGTAACACGAACAGCATCGCGAGAACGGCATACCCAATGATGGCCCACCCCAAGTTGATACCGATCAGCGAGAACAGTGGGACGGCGAGAACACCGATACCTATGAGTGAGACATTCCAACAGGTTTTGCGACCGATCCTGTCGGATAGTGACCCGGCCAGTGGCATAAGTGCCACCATGGCGAGCTCACCAATGAGGATCACGGTGAGTGCTGACTGAGCGTCCAGACCGATCTGTTGCTCGAGATACGTTGGCATGTAGGTAAGCAGCGTGTAGTTGACGATGTTCAGCGCGGTGACCATACCGCCCATGACCAGAATAGGGCGCCAATAGTCTTTGAGCAGCTCGCCGAGTCCTGGAGTTTCGGATGCAGCCTTCTCAGCTTTTGATTGTTTCTTCTTCTCGGACTTGGCAACGGGTTTCGCTGCTTCTTCTTCCTGACTTTCTTGGAAGATGGGCGTGTCTTCCAACTTGTTCCGCAGGTAGAACCCAATCAGCCCGAGTGGGAGCGCGAGAAGGAACGGTAAGCGCCAACCCCAGGCGGTCATCTGTTCCGCGGTGAGGATGGTTTCGAGCGTCAGCATCATTGCGGAACCGATGGCGTAACCGCTGATCGTACCGAATTCTAAGAAGGAGCCGAAGAATCCACGGCGTTTATTCGGAGCGTACTCGGCCATGAAGGTTGCTGCACCGCTGTATTCTCCACCGGTTGAAAAGCCTTGCACGACACGAAGCAAGATCAGCAGCACTGGCGCCCATGCTCCGATGGTGGCGTAGGTCGGGAGTACACCGATCAAGAAGGTGGCCGCTGACATCATCAAAATGGTCGCGGCAAGAACACCTTTACGACCGATCCGGTCACCCAGCGGTCCCCAAACAAAGCCACCCAGCGGACGAATAATGAACGAGATCGCAAAGGTCGCCAGCGTGAGCAGCATCGGGTATTCAAATGGCTCAAAGAAGTGATGCGCGATATATGAGGTCGCCACCGCATAGATCCCGTAGTCGAACCATTCGGTGGCGTTCCCGATGGCAGACGCTGTGGTCGCCCGCTTTACTTCGGCATCTGATGCTTGTTTATCCTGTGCAGGTCGTGAGTAGCGTCGTTTGAGTTTCGCTCCGCCCGGTTTGCCGCTGAGCTGATGGATCACGATGTGCTCCTTCTGTCATTGGACTGATCCGAATGGTCACAACGTTTTACCCTAACGAAATGACCCAAATTTCGAGAGACAGATGAAGCCGAGAAGCTTGGTTCTGACGTTTTTGATCTTGATGAGATGCGGTTGAAGCTTCAAGTGAAATCGCCGAGCTTGTCTCCGGCTGCTTCACCAGAAATCTGGCGCACTGTAGAATCCGGGGTGTGAGAAACCGCTACTCTCGGGCACTGAAGGTAGAACGGCGTCCACGTCCTCTGCAGACAGAAATTGGCGACCGCCGTCGTCTTGCCGTGATGTTAACGATGGCTCTGGGGTCATTTGCCATCGGTACGACCGAGTTCGTGTCGATGGGTCTGCTCAATACCATCGCCGAAGACTTTCAAATCTCGGAAAACGAGGCCGGCGTGATCATCAGCGCCTATGCGATCGGCGTTGTCGTAGGCGCCCCGTTGATCACAGTATTCACCGGGCTGGTGCCGCGTCGACGGTTACTCCTGTTATTGATGGCCGCGTTTATGCTTGGCAACGTGCTGTCGGTAGTCGCCGCGACCTATGAGATGCTCATCGTGGCTCGATTTATCGCTGGCTTACCGCACGGGGCGTATTTTTCAGTAGCTGCCTTGTCCGCGGCTTCGATGGCGCCGGTGACGGAGCGCGGCCGGGCGGTCGCGTTTATCACGATGGGTTTGGCCGTAGCGACGGTCCTTGGTGTCCCGGCAGCTGAGATGCTGGGTTCGGCATATGGGTGGCCTGCAGCCTACGCCCTGGTGGCGTCGCTGGCGATGGTGACCATCCTGCTGCTGTGGAACCTGATGCCACACATGACGCGGATGAAACCTTCCACCCCACGCACCGAGTTGGGAGCGCTGCGCCGCAGCCAAGTCTGGCTGACGTTAGCGATTGGGACCGTGGGTTCCGGTGGCATGTTCGCGATCTACACCTACCTCTCCTGGACTATGACCGAAGGTGCAGGTCTTGACCCGGACTGGATGTGGCTGGTCCTGATGACTTATGGCATCGGTTCTGTCGGTGGCAACTGGTTCGGCGGTCGTATAGCCGACCGCAACCTCGAGTGGGGTGTGCTGTTCGCGCTGATCATGATCATGATCGTGCTCACCACGTTTTACTTCACATCAACCCACCCGGTGGCTGGCACGATCACGTTCGGTTTCTGTGGATTCTTCGGGACCGCGCTGGCCCCGACCCTGCAGGTGCGGCTGATGGATGTCGCCCATGATGCCCAAACCCTCGCGGCGGCCTTGAACCACGCGGCACTGAACGGGGCGAATGCGGCCGGTGCTGCCATCGGTGGGGCCGTCCTTGCCGAGGGCTATAGCTATTCGGCGCCCGCCCTCGCCGGAGTCGTCTTGGCTCTGGCTGCCATCGTCATCTGGATTCCGGCATATCTGCTGCGACGTCGCAGTGGTGCTGTGGCCGCATCCTGAGCCTCGTAAATGCTTGAGTGTTCAACAAGGAACGCTTCACTCGAGTAAAAATTTCCGGGTATTTATTGGCTGAGCACGTGTATTCCTCCTGCTCTGCCTAGAGCTATGTTCTATTGCCCCTTACTGATTTAGGCTCAACACACATTCTGGCAGCGCGGTGGTCTTTCGGTCGGAATGCACTGTTCCAAGGTATACCGAGGAGTAGCTGTGGCACGGAGAGAATATAAGACGATTGAAACCGATATTCCGGCCCGTATGGACCGCTTACCGTGGTCGAAGTGGCATATACGAATCCTGATCGGGCTTGGCACCGTGTGGATCCTCGACGGCCTGGAAGTCACGATCGTTGGCAACATCACCACCCGCCTGGCAGAACCTGGAAGTGGCATCGAGATTACCGATGTCCAAGTCGCCGGAACCGCCGCGGCGATATATGTGCTCGGTGCGTGTCTCGGGACGTTATTCTTCGGACATCTGACCGACCGTTGGGGTCGCAAAAAGCTCTTCATGATCACCCTGGCGCTGTATCTGTGCGCTACCGCACTGACCGGTCTGACGACCGAAGCCTGGATGTTCTTTGTGCTCCGGTTCCTCACCGGTGCCGGCATTGGTGGGGAGTACGCGGCGATCAACTCTGCCATCGATGAGCTCATCCCGGCCGATTACCGCGGTCGGATCAACATCATTATTAACGGCACCTTCTGGATCGGTGCCGCCGGTGGCGCACTGCTATCAATCGTTGCGTTGAACGAAGACCTCTTCCCGAAAGATATTGGGTGGCGTCTGACATTCTTCCTCGGGCTGGTATTTGGCCTGGTGATTCTACTGGTCCGACGGACCGTGCCGGAGAGTCCACGGTGGCTCTTTATCCACGGCCGGGAAGACGAAGCCGAAAAGATCGTCAGCGAGATCGAAGCAAAGGTCCAACGTGACACCGGAGAGCCACTGCCAGAGGTGGGCGAATCCATCACGATTCACCAGCGCCCCGCCATCGGCTTTGGTTTGATCGCGAAAACGCTCTTTGGTACGTATCCCAAACGAGCTGTATTGGGATTCTCCCTGTTCATCGGCCAAGCATTTATCTACAACGCTGTGACATTTGGGTTCGCCACGATCCTCGCCGCGTTCTACGAAGTGCCCGCTGGTAGCACCGGGTATTATTATGCGGTCATCGCGGTCTTCAACTTCCTCGGACCACTGTTGCTCTCGAGATTCTTCGACACCTGGGGGAGAAGACCGATGATTTCAGGAACGTACCTCCTTTCTGGGTCGTTGCTGCTGATCACCGCGTGGATCTTCAATGCCGGATGGTTGACCGCGGTGACACTGACCGCGTGCTGGTGTGCCACCCTGTTCTTCGCTTCGGCGGGAGCCAGTTCGGCCTACCTGACCGTCTCAGAAGTGTTTCCGATGGAAACTCGGGCCATGGCCATTGCGTTCTTCTACGCGATCGGCACCGCAACGGGCGGTATCACCGGCCCGCTGGTCTTTGCCAACATGGTCGCCACCGGCCAACCCATTGATACCGCGATCGCCTTTTCCATTGGTGGCGCGTTGATGGTGATCGCCGGAGTCATTGCGATCTTCCTGAGCCTTGATGCTGAGCGCCAGTCGCTGGAAGACATTGCGGCGCCGCTGAGTTCCACAGCCCCCACTTCAGGTACCAAAGAAGCCGTCTAACCTGTCAGCTGCACACCGGCATCACCTCCCGCACGATCACCAGATCGGTCTCCTCGCGCCGACGCGGACGGGTTCCGGGATGACCCGCATGCTTGAACCATAAAATAACAGTTCAACAAGTATGCCGGAACTGACTTGGACAAAGTATCATCGCTGCTCCGATCTTCGTGAGATGTGGCTTTGCGCCATATGCTGAGACCACACCGGGCCTGCCCGGTAGTCCCACGGTGAAGCGGTAAATGTGAAAAATGTAGTGATTCTCTATCGGTCAAAATACGGTGCAACCCGGCAATATGCGCACTGGCTTGCGACTGAACTACAGTGCGATATCTTCGAAGCGCGAAAATTCCAGCTTGAGTACCTCGAACACTACGACACCATCATCTATGGCGGACCGGTCTATGCGGGTGGCGTCACCGGCGTGAAGTTCCTCCGCACAGAAATCGAAATCCTAGGCCCGAAGCATCTTGTGCTCTTCACCTGCGGTCTCGGGGACCCTCAGATGGAAAAGACCCGGCGTGATATCCGAGACCGACTCATCAAAGCCCTCACCGGCAATGTGATGGCACACATCAAAATCTTTCACCTTCGTGGGGCGATCGATTATCAGAAACTGCGACCACATCACCGGATCATGATGGCCATGAGGCATCGTTCGATCACCAAAAAGGACCCCGCTGAACGCACCGAAGACGACCGACAGTTCCTGGCAACCTACGGACACAGTGTGGACTT
>DATBUK010000129.1:0-4653 GCA_036516155.1 Yaniella sp. | reverse complement strand
CACGGTTTCGGCCGCGTTGCACACCGAAGGCCGGTGGGTTTTGGAGTTGAAGACAATATCGACGGCTTTTGTCGGATCGGCCGAAGCGTCCACGAAGACGTGCCCGACACCGGCGCCGGTTTCAATGACCGGCACGGCGGCATTTTCGACCACCGTTCGGATCAGACCGGGACCGCCTCGTGGGATCAACACATCGACGCCGCGACGGTAGGTCATCAGCGCGTTGGCGCCTTCACGACCCAGCTCATCGATGCCTTGGATCAGATCGGCTGGGAGTCCTTGCCTTTCAAGGGCTTCACGCAGCAGCGAGATGGTCACGCCGTTGGTGGTTTCAGCCGCTGAACCGCCACGGAGAATGACCGCGTTGCCCGATTTGATACCGATACCGGCGATGTCGATCGTGACATTTGGTCGTGCTTCGTAGATCGCGCCGACCACACCCAGTGGCACGCGAACCTGTTGCATGCGGATGCCGTTGGGCAGGTTGTTGCCGCGGACCACGTTGCCGATCGGGTCGGGTAACCCAGCCAGGTCACCCAGGGCTGAGACGAGACCGTCGATGCGGTCATCGGTCAGTTGGAGCCGATCCAGCATGGCTGCCGGGGTGTTGTTGGCTTTGCCCCGATCAAGGTCGGTTGCGTTTGCTTCCAAAATTTTGGCGCGATTGGCGTCGATGGCCTCGGCCATTGCCGCAAGGGCGGCATCTTTATCGGCACGCGAGGCGCCGGCTAAGGATTTCTGCGCGAAACGGGCAGCCGAAGTGATCGCTGCGATCTGTTCGGTCACGGAGTCTAATTGAGCGGTCATGCTTTGATTCTAGCCGGTGTGCTCACTGGTCAAAGTCGTCTGCTTCACGATGACCGTATCATCGGTGTGCACCACGACTCGATCGTATTCGGGTCCCAGTTCTTCGCGGAGCTGCTGGGTTGATTTGCCGACCATGGCGGGTAGTTCGGTGACCGAATAATTCGTGAGTCCGCGGGCGACCACGGTGCCGTTGGAGTTGACAATCTCCACGACATCGCCGGCCTCGAAGGTCCCGGTCACACCGATTAGTCCCGCCGGCAACAGCGAGCGACGCCGCACGGTGATCGCCTCGACCGCACCGTCATCGATCATGATCCGACCGCGGGATAGCGCCATGTGGGCAAGCCAGGCATTGCGAGCCGACCGGCGTTCTCCGCGGGAAGCAAACCAGGTGCCGATGTCCTCCCCGTCGATAGCTGCCTGTGCGTTTTCGGCAGACGTCAGAAACGTTGGGATACCGGCATCAGTGGCAATGGATGCGGCTTGGAGTTTGGTCACCATGCCGCCGGTGCCGATCGATGAGCCTGAGTCGCCGACCGAAATATGCGTCAGATTCGCATCGGCTGACACATTGGCAATGCGGCGCGCACCCTCTTGGGTGGGTGGCCCATCGTAGAGCGCGTCAACATCAGACAGCATCAACAGGGCGTCGGCCTTGATAACCGAGGCGACCAGCGCTGCGAGTCGATCGTTGTCACCGAAGCGGATTTCGTGAGTTGCGACCGCGTCGTTTTCATTCACAACGGGCACCACACCGAGGTTGAGCAGCCGGTTCAAACTGCGGAATGCGTTGTTGTATTGAGTACGACGCATGAGATCTTCGGCGGTCAACAGGACCTGGGCCACGCTGATGGAGTGTTTCCAAAAGGATTCCGAATACTGTGCCATCAACCGGCTTTGTCCCACAGCCGCAGCGGCCTGTTGGGTGGCTAAGTCTTTAGGCCGTTTTTCCAATCCGAGGGGGCGGAATCCAGCGGCAATCGCACCGGATGACACCAGCACCACTTGAGCGCCCCCGTGATGCAGCTGCCCGACGACACGGGTGAGTGCGTCAATGGCTGGGATGGAGACGCTGCCCTGGCCATCGGTTAACGAAGACGAACCGATTTTGACGACGATGCGACGAGCAAACCGCAGCTTGGTGCGATCGGTCACTGGATTGGGTGTTGCTAAGTTGGGGGTGGACACAGGTGGGCTTTCTAGTCGTCGGTGGTTTCGTCGGTCCACAACCCAGAGCGTCGTTCTTCTTCCATTTCGGCGCGAGTTGCGGCGCGAGCGGCCTTGCGCTCGGCGTATTCTTGGCGTTTTTCTTCACGGGTGGGTCGCTGACGGTCTTCAAGCCGGGCGTCTTGGCCGCGCGGTCCAGCCAGATGTTCGGCACCGGTGGTCATCGTTGGTTCCCAATCAAAGACCACTCCGGTCTCATCATCACCGATGACCACGGCATCTCCGGGGCGCGCCCCGGCGGTGAACAGTGCTTTTTCAATACCGAGCCGCTCAAGTCGGTCGGCAAGATACCCAACGGCTTCATCGTTGTCGAAGTTCGTTTGGGCAACCCAGCGTTCTGGGGTCTCGCCTCTGATGCGAAACAGTGGTTTGAGGCTGCGTTCCTCTTTGTCCAACGTGAACTGCTGCGGGCGGGCACCGCGACGGCGGTGCTGAGGTTGAATATGAATCGTGGCTGGTTTGGCTTCTTCGGCTTCGGCTGCTGCCGCTAGCTGCTCGCGTGCCTCGTTGACCAGTTCCGCCATGGCATATTTCAGCTCATCAAGACCTTTCCGGCTGACCGCAGAGATTTCAAAGACCCGCAGGCCGCGAGATTCCAGTTCGGCTCGCGTCATATCGGCCATGGCTTGCCCGTCGGGAACATCGATTTTGTTGATGGCCACCAGTTGGGGCCGTTCGGTCAGCGGGATCAGCTGAGCCCCACCCTCGGTGAGGATGGGTTCGACCGCGTAGGCGGCGAGTTCTTTTTCTAGGGCCTCATAGTCCGAGATCGGGTCACGGTCAGATTCCAGGCTTGCGGCATCGAGCACGTGCACCAGCGCATGGGTACGTTCTACGTGCCGTAAGAATTCGAGGCCTAAGCCTTTGCCCTCAGATGCTCCTGGGATGAGTCCTGGGACGTCGGCGACGGTGAATCGCACGCCGTCTGCATCCACGACACCTAGATTGGGCACCAGCGTGGTGAACGGGTAGTCGGCGATTTTGGGGCGTGCAGCGGACAGCGCTGCAATGAGTGAGGATTTGCCGGCCGAGGGGAAACCGACCAGCGCGATATCGGCGACGGTTTTCAATTCGAGTTCGACGCTGCGTTCTTCCCCGGGGATCCCCAGCAGCGCAAAACCTGGGGCCTTGCGTTTTGGTGAGGCCAGTGAGGCGTTGCCCGCTCCCCCGGTCCCACCGTGGGCGATGATGATTTCCTCGTACGGGGTGACCATGTCGTGCAGGATGTTGCCGTCGAGGTCTTTCAGCACGGTTCCCACGGGTACGGGCAGGTACAGTGTCTCGCCGTTTTTGCCGTGGCGCAGATCGCCTTTGCCGGGTTCGCCGTTGGTCGCTTTGCGGTGGGGTTTGTGGTGGTAGTCGAGCAGCGTGGTGACATCCGGATCAGCTACGAGGACGACGTCTCCGCCGTGACCGCCGTTGCCACCGTCGGGTCCGCCGAGGGGCTTGAATTTTTCGCGGCGCACTGAGGTCTCCCCGTGGCCACCGTTGCCCGCGGTGGCGTGGATCGTCACCCGATCAATGAATTGTGACATGTGGAAACCTCCGTGTGGTTGCGGGCGGGAAAACTCAAAGCGGGGGCGGACCAGGGGCCTGGTCCGCCCCCGCTGGAGCGTGAGAAAACTTTAAGCTTCTTAGGCTTCAGTTGGAACGATGTCCACCACTTTGCGACCGCGACGGTTGCCGAATTCTACGGCACCGTTTTGGAGCGCGAACAGGGTGTGGTCTTTGCCAAGACCGACGTTACGTCCCGGGTGGTATTTGGTGCCACGTTGACGCACCAAGATTTCACCGGCGTTGACGACCTGGCCGCCAAAACGCTTTACCCCAAGATACTGTGCGTTGGAGTCACGACCGTTACGTGTGGAACTAGCACCTTTTTTTGTTGCCATGAGTTAATCCTTTACGAGTTCTTCCGAAACGATTTTACTTGATTTCGGTGATCTTCACGCGGGTCTGGTTCTGACGGTGACCCTGGCGCTTTTTGTAACCGGTCTTGTTCTTGTATTTCTGGATGACGATTTTCTTGCCGCGGGTGTGCTCGAGCACCTCGGCGGCAACTTTGACGTTTTCCAGATCTTTTTTATCTTTAGTGATCTTGTCACCATCGACCAGCATGAGGGCAGGCAGCTCGATGGAGCTGCCGACTTCTGCTTCTTGGCGATCTAGGACTACCAGGTCTCCTTCTGAGACCTTCTCCTGGCGTCCGCCAGCGCGTACTATCGCGTATGCCATGTAGACTCACTTCTCTCGACGTTAATCAAAAATGTTGTCAGCTGTTTAAACACCTGAGGGTCTTGGCTCACGAGACAAGTCGCCGATATGGGACACCAACTGCCAGGTTTCACAGCACCAAACCAGTAGTCTATCGCGTTTTGCCTCGTGTTCCAAATTGATCAGCCCTGTGGGGTGCCAGGCGAGGAAATTTCCTCGGCGGAGACACCGACACCTAAAATTGCCGAAGCTTTGACCGGTTTCTCGGGCTGTTTGGTCTGGTCGTCAGCACTGGCGGCAAAGGTCTTGCCTTGCTGTCCAGTTGGACCGGATGCTTCGTGGATCTGGGTGGCACCCGTCGGTGAGCTTGCAGCTCGACGACGTCGCGGTGCCGGTTTCTTCTCG
>DATBUK010000128.1:0-7285 GCA_036516155.1 Yaniella sp. | reverse complement strand
CGGTTGTGCAGCCGGGCGGCCTCGCGATTCACCGCGGCGGGTGCTCCCCCACTGGGTTCCCCGGCACCGAGCGAGATCACGTTCATGCCCAGGGCTTTCATGGAATCAACCTCACCGACGATGTCCATGACTTGGAATCGCGGGACTGCCGACCGACGACTAGGGGAAAATTGTGAAGCTGCCATACCTCCAGTATGCCGCATCACACAGGTCGCGGCGAATGGTTAGAAGCCACCGTCCGAGGGGGCCATGTTGGCAAACCGCGAATAGTGGCCCTGGAACGCCAATTCGATAGTTTTGGTCGGGCCGTTACGGTGTTTGGCCACAATCAGATCGGCTTCACCGGCGCGTGGTGATTCCTTGTCGTACATGTCTTCACGGTGTAACAGGATCACCATGTCGGCGTCCTGTTCGATGGAACCGGATTCGCGCAGGTCCGAGACCTGTGGACGTTTATCGGTGCGTTGTTCTGAGCCACGATTCAACTGCGACAAGGCCACCACAGGTATATCAAGTTCTTTGGCCAGCAGTTTCAGTGCTCGCGAGAATTCTGCGACCTCTTGTTGCCGGGATTCAACCCGCTTACCCGAGCTCATCAGCTGCAGGTAGTCCAGTACGACCATCTTCAGGTTGTGCTGTTGTTTCAGCCGACGACATTTCGCGCGAATTTCCATCATCGACATGTTTGGCGAATCGTCAATGAAGAATGGAGCCTCGTTGAGCTTTTGCAGGGTCAGGGCCATTTTGCGCCACTGACCTTCGTCCAGGGTGCCTTTCCGCAGGTCTTGCAGTGAAATCGTAGCCTCGGCGGAAAGCAGGCGCATCGCGATCTCGGTTTTGGACATTTCAAGGGAGAAGAACGCGGTGGTCATGCCGTGGCCGATGGCGGCTGCGCGCGCGAAGTCCAGTCCCATCGTGGACTTCCCCATCGCCGGACGAGCCGCGATGACAATCATCTGGCCCCCGTGCAGACCTTGGGTTAGCTCATCAAACTCGTCAAAGTTTGTGGGCACCCCGGACATCCCGTCGCCGGTGGTTGAGGCCGCTTCGATCTCATCAATCGTTTCGGCCAGGATGTCACCCAGTGCGACGTAATCTTCCCCGGTTCGATTCTCTCCGACCTTATAAATCTCAGCTTGGGCTTCGTTGACGATGTCTTCAACTTCGCCGTCCGCGCTATACCCCATCTGGGAGATCTTGGCGCCCACATTGACGATGCGTCGCAGGATCGCCTTTTCTGCCACGATCTCGGCATAAAAGGACGCATTGGCAGCGGTTGGCACGGCTTGGACCAGGGTGTGGATTTCCGCTGCCCCACCGACCCGAGACAATTCTTTGCGACGGTCCAGCATCGAGGTCACAGTAATCGCATCGGCTGGTTCCCCAGCTGCAAAAAGATCTGTGATGGCCGTATATATCAGTTCATGACCGGGTGAATAGAAGTCGGTCGGACGCAGAATTTCCGACACTTCAGCAATCGCGTCGGTTGAAAGCATCATCGCACCCAGAACAGAGCGCTCCGCGTCAAGATCTTGGGGCGGAGTTCTTGTGTGTGCTGACACTCCATTGGCAGTTTCCATTGCGTTAAAGTTTGCCATCGTTTTAGAAAAAGTACCCTCCCCTACCCCGGCAGCAGAATGCCTCAAAACTTGAGCTCGTAGCACGGCCGATGCACGCATATTTCTATGCCAATACCGGCCGCTACGAGCTAGTACCCGAAGACGATACTCTGCAAGCTTCGCTCTATCAACTGTGGATAAGCATCAAACTGTGGATAACTTGTGGATTAGTATGCACAGGTTGTGCACAAGCTGTGGATCCAGCGTGGAATACTTATGCACACTATCCACAAACCCTAGTCTGACAAGGGGTTTTATCACCCACAGCCTGTGAATTAAGAAATTAATACCCCTATTTTTTCGGACTTGACACCGGGATTTTGACGTGTTTTTTAAACTATCCACATTTTCAACAGGCTTTATCCACAAGTTGTACACAGGCTGTGGGTAAACTACATAAATGTCATTCCGAAGCTCTTCCGCATGTTTCTCGGCATGTCGTGAAGGTCCACAGTTTGGTTCCCCAAACTCCGAAAATTTCAAGTCATAGATTCAAAAAACTCGCGGAAGCTCAAAGTCGGTCGTTAACCGGAGATTAAACCCAGTTCGGTGAAAGATGAACTTAATATGGGCGTGACAGAAACAGCAGAAGATTGTTCACCGATTTCTCGACTGAATTTCTCAGTGGTGCGCAGTTAGCAACCACTTGCCGTATGGCCAACGCTTGAGCGCCCATCCTTTGCAGGATCTCAGCCGTGCGCATAACGCATCCGAGGCAGCCGGTACGGTCACTTGAGTACCTTCACCCTGAGGGAATCATTATCGAGTGGCGATCCCTGCGAATGCGTGCTAGAAGACCGGTGACCTGCGGAGTTACACACGTGTGATTTATGCACACTGTGGATTTGCCTGTGGATAACTTCTACTTTGAGTAATCTCTTTCACCGAAGATAGCTGTCCCGACACGTACCACGGTGGCACCTTCTTCGATCGCAATCTGATAATCGTTCGTCATCCCCATTGACAACCCACCGTCACCGATGAGATGCGGCTTGCGATCTCGCAGATCATCGCGCAATTGACGCAGCGCCGAGAAGTTCTGCCGGACGATATCTTCGTCAGTGGTGTGGAGCGCCATAGTCATGAGGCCCTGAACCTTCAAAGCGTCGAACTCCGCGAGCTGTTCTAGGAAGTCTTCAACCTCGCCGGGCTCTAATCCGGACTTTGTCTCTTCTCCTGAGACATTGACCTGCACGTACACATCCAGGGTCCTGCCAAACTCCTTCAATTGCCCATCGAGTCGACGGGCAATCCGGATCCGATCCAGCGCCTGGAATTCGTGTGCGAACTCCGCCACATCTCGTGTCTTATTAGACTGCAGGGGTCCAATGATTGCCCAGTGGATGTCGAGATCTGCCATCGCTTCGGCTTTGCCCTGCGCCTCTTGGACTTTGTTTTCCCCAAGCTGCGTCATCCCGGCGGCATAGGCTGCCCGGAGCCGATCTTCCGGAACGGTTTTTGACACGGGCAATAAGCGGATGTCTTGAGGATCTCGATTAGCTCGTGCGGCAGCGGCCGCGATGTTGTCAGACACCTCAGCCAAAGCTTGGCGAAAGTCTTGTTCAGTAGTGGCAATACGATGGGTATTCTCAGGCGTGGACATGCCAAAAATGTAACATAGAGTCAGTTATTCGAGCCCGAAACCCCGTCACCATGGGGTTCTGGAGGAGTTGTAGTGCCCCAATCGTCTGCCGGTTCCGATCCGATAGCCTCCATCACCGCAAAAACTGCGGCTGAAATTGCCGAAGCGGTGCGAGATCTGGTCGATACCGGACAGTTGGCTCCCGGGGCCAGTCTGCCACCGGTGCGTGCATTCGCTGAACAGCTCTCGGTCAACCGGAATACGGTCGTGGCAGCCTACGGACTATTAGTGCAAGCTGGCGTGGCGGTAACCCGCGGTCGAGCCGGCACCCGGATCGTTGACCTGCAGCCACTCCCCCAGGAAGGTTTCACCCACGCCCCCGGGCTGGTTGATATCGCCTCGGGCAATCCAGACCCAGCTTTGTTACCGGACGCCACGAAAGCCCTCGCCCAGTTAACCGCCGATGAGCCGGTCCTCTACGGCCAGCCGGTCATCGACCCGGATCTCGCGCGCTGGGCTCGAGAAGTGTACGCAGCCGACGTTGGCGAGGTCGAACTGACGGTGACCGCAGGATCCGCCGACGCCGTACAACGATTATTAGCAGATTCATTAACCATTGGCGATGCGGTCGGCTTCGAGCAACCTTGTTTCCTTACAACCCTGCAAACGGCGCAAGCAGCGGGCTATCGACCGGTGCCCATGCCGGTTGACGACGAGGGCCTCACCGTCGGAGGTTTACAAGCTGCCCTAGAAGAAGGGATTCGCGCGCTGGTGGTGACGCCGCGAGCACATAACCCCACCGGGGCGGTGATCTCTGCCGCCCGAGCCCGAGCGTTGGCCGCGCTGTTATCGCAGTATCCGCATGTTCTCATCATCGAAGACGACCACTTCTGGCAGCTGTCCGGGCATGAGTACCGGTCCATTATTCCGCCAGGGCATCCTCGGTGGGCACTCGTGCGTTCAGTTTCGAAGTCTCTCGGGCCCGATCTTCGGGTTGGCATTGTTGGGTCGGATCGGCTCACTGCATCCCGTTTAGCTGCACATATTCGGTCGGGTGCGATGTGGGTGTCGCATTTGCTCCAGCGGCTCACTTACTTGCTGGCCTCACATGCTGATACACCCGAAAAGTTAGCGCACGCTTCAACGGAATACGCTCGAGCCAATGCGCACCTTATTAATGCTCTAGCGGACAAGAATATAGCGGCCACCGCAGCTGATGGGGTGAATGTCTGGATCAATCTGGCAACCCGAGCGGCACCCGTGGTGGAGGCGCTGGCGAACGTCGGTTGGTTGGTTCGAGATGGCGCAGAATTTTCATTAGATGACTCAGACGAAGCCGTCAACCACATCCGAGTCACCATCCATCAGCTCACAACTGCCCAACTCGATCAGTTTGTTGCAGATTTAGTCGAGGTCCTGAACAAATAGTGTTCCCCCTTGTCAGACTGCGATGAACACCTCGATTAGGTAATTATCGCGGCGCACGTTACAGTTGAAAGCGGTATTCATGTTGCCGAGTTCTTCCAGTTCCGTGTTCTGCACTGTACGATAAGAGTCGGACGAGGTCGCTGAGACTTTGTTTGAATATCCCCGGTTCGTCCGGGATTGTACGCTTATTGAACGAATTGGGATTTCATCTCCACCATTGTATTACTTCCAACACCGCTATTCTCGCCGTGTTGCATTCCATCGCAGATCATAGCTTTGCGTGAAGCTTCCGCTGACTTCTGATCTCCGATCTCTCATTTTCCTCAGTACATCGAACAAAACCGCAGCTCATCATGCCCCATGATGGTCTGCCGGGCACAGTAGTGCCCCAAGAATTCCGCGTTGGCAACGTCATCGCGGGTACACGGGCCACAAGACGTGGTCTACAACTAAGAAATAAGGAATGACGTTATGGCCACAGGCACAGTCAAATGGTTCAACTCCGACAAGGGCTACGGCTTCATCGCTCCAGATGATGGCTCGTCCGATGTCTTCGCACACTTCTCCGCTATCCAGGGTTCCGGTCACCGCAACCTGGAAGAGGATCAGAAGGTCGAATTCGACATCGAACAGGGCCAAAAGGGTCCTCAGGCGTCGAACATTCGCGGCCTCTAAGCTCTCTTAAATACGACGGGTCATTCCGGGCTACCTTCACTGGTAGCTTTCCGGAAGGCCCGTCGTTTTTTGTGCCCAAAACGACACCCTCCGTCTCCAGGACGAGACGTGGAGCCGAGACAGCGCGCTGTTGCAATGCGTAAATTGCATCAAGGGTGCGTTGTTCACTCGGTATACGGAGGATGCGATTTGTGCTTCGGATCTGGTGGGGGCCTGATAGGCACGTCTTGGCCAGGCAGCAAGGGCGGCACCCCGACCGTGTAGTAATGGCCGGTCGGTGTGCGGACGCGCAGGAATTCTGCGTTGCCACGATGTTCCCATCCCTTATTTTCTTTAGTTTGGTTACACCCAGCACACAGCCCCGAACCATTATCGTGACTGGTTGACCCACCATCTCGAACCCGCCTCATATGATCCGCGTCCTGCACCGGCGCTTCACAAAACGGGGTACGACAGACATCATCTCGTAACAAGATCATGCGTCGTAAGCCAGCAGGGAAGGCTCTGGCACGCGATTCGAGGTCCACTAATTGGTTGGTGCGCGGTCGGGTAAACACCCTGCGCAAAAAGACACTGGTTTCCGGGTGAGCGAGCCATTTTTTCACCATGGCAGCTGGAAGAGGGCCGTGCCCGATCAATCGAGCAGGTGTATCGTCGTCGCCAAGAAGTGCCGCATCACTCATAACGAGCTGAACTTCGGCAGGAACTGCGACAGCTGTTTGTTGACCCGTGACACGTTCCACGAGTAAATCCGCCATAATTTGATCGCGGGTGCGAGGTGTGTCATTGGGATCCGCCGGGTCAGACGTTTCTCCGGTGCCCACCATGGTCGACGCATCCCGACGGAGGGCCGCGTATACGCCGACAGCCTGGGCCATCGGCAACAGCGCCTGCAACGAGGCCATACCCTCAGGCAGCGGCCGTACTGACACTCGACGTTCAGATTCGGCACGAGCAAGACGTTCGACAGCACTGGCAGGATCGAGTCGCTGCGCGTGCGCTCGGGCTTCACCAGCTAGCTTACGTGGTCCATAGGTGTCGAAGAGATCCACGAGCATCACATCGACCTCGCGTCGATGTTCCGGCGACAACCACGCGGTCTCTCGTTCAACTGCCAGTGCGTGCTCTTCACGAATTCTGCCTGCCTCGAGCGCTCTGAGAGTGTGGGGCAAGTCGGTCGTGAGGGCCCGCGCAAGGTTGAGGTGTTGTGACCCGCGGGTTGGTGACTCACGTCTGGCCAGTGCGATCTCAGCGCCCAACCCTTTGCCACGACGCTTCGGGGAGACGCCGCGGTCAGCTTCTTCTGCGATTCGAAGTTGTTCTAGGACCGCGGTCTGGCGTGCCTGTGCGGCTTCTAGAGCGGCTTTGGCGCGTTCTAGCTCCTGAATCAGGTCGATCGCTTCAGCCTGATCTTGAGCGAGCGGCTGTTCCGCCAGCGCTTGGCAAAGCGCTGGGATATTGGATACCGCCGGAGCTGAAGTCGATGTCATGCCACTACCGTATCGACCAGCACCGGCGTCCTGTCGTGCTCTGTGTGCTTTGTGGAAAGTGTTCCGAGTTATGCACAATCACTCAACAGGCTTGACGGGCGGCCCTGCTGGTGGCAGCATTCGTTGGCTTAAATGAAACTGGGCGGTCCCTCACGGAGAGGAACCACCCAGTCTACGACTGAGAAGAAAGAGTGTTACTTCTTCTTCGGTGCTGGAAGGACAGAGACGCGTGCTTCAGCCAGAACGTCTTCGTGCAGACGGATCTGGATTGGGTAGGTGCCCAGTGCACGGATGTCGCCAGCGCCGATGATGGAACGACGGTCGACGTCGCCCTTCCCGGCTTCTTTGATTGCTTCAGCGATCGCAGCGGTGGTGACAGAACCGAAGAGACGGCCGTTGTCACCGGCCTGCATCTGAATCTGGATTGGTTCCTCAGCAAGCTGTGCGGCCTGAGCCTGTGCAGCTTCCAGGGTGCGAGCTGAACGAGCAGC
>DATBUK010000127.1:0-5881 GCA_036516155.1 Yaniella sp. | reverse complement strand
GGCGATACCGCGAGCGCTCGCTGGCCTGTACTGCGTGACGCGGTGGGGCGAATACACTGGTCACCAGGTCTTCGGTATTGGTGCACATCACCGCCCGAACGTTGCCGGCGGCTGGGTTCAGGTATTGCAATAAGGCCAGCGGCTCTTGCTAGGTTTGGACCTCGAGTGTTGGGGAGGTCGCAAACGTCAACAAGGTCAACCCAAATCGCGACGTCAGGTCACGCGGTGCGGCAGAAACATTCACCTCAACGGGCTGGGCCGCATCCAACTGATGTCGTCCGGCGAAAACCTCGGCCAAGCGCCGCCATGCGGCACGCAGGGTGGCCACGTCGCCACGCAGTCCCACGGAGGTGATGTCCGTACCGACGGTGACCGATACCTCGGGAACTGCGACCCGGCCGAACCGTAGTTCCACCGGCCGTGACAGCTCAGCTTGGAGCATCCCAGCGGCCAACTGGAGGGTCCCGAATTGGTCGATCGGTTCATGGACCAGCCCGTAGGCTAAGGTCAAGCTCAGGTACGGTCCGGTTTCTGGGGCTTCGATGACACACCAGTCATAGCTATCCACGTCACGCCACTGCATCCTTTGATACTAGCCACAACTGAACGCCTGCCGCGTTCATTACTCACCGTGCCACAACCTCTATAATCATTGCGATCGACAAATCACCGACCACGAGTCTCTGGAGGTGTCCGGTGAGTCATGCCCAGCCCGCCCAGCCCGCATCCAGGGCGCCCAAAACCTGGCGGCTGCGCGTCGTGCAGGGGCTCTTTATTTTCGTACTCTTGTGGTTGGCGGCACTGCTGCCGCTGGGCTGTGTCTCGATCGGTGCGGGCAACCCGCTCGATCTGCGCTGGGCGACCTGCCATATCACGGACGCCACCGCAGAACACACCAACGACGACGAGCACCCGTGGCGCATCGTGATCGAATCCGAGGACTGCCCCACCCTGATTTACACCGATGGGCTCAACGCGGACAACGTCGATGCCCTAGCCGGCACCTTCGAACGCGCACCCTATGAGGTTCGGGTGCATGAATCAGCCATCGATGTCGACGGTGGTATCCGGTACGCCAAGGAACTCAACATTCACTCCTATCGGCCGGCACCCGAAATCGCCTCGTAAAAGCGTTCCGCAACTCCCTGAGGGCAGTCTCGGGGTGCATAATGGGACCATGGCGACCAATCTTTTACTGCTAGCCGATACGCACATCCCGACCAGAGCTAAACGCCTGCCGGAAGCAGTACTGGAGGCCATCGATGCCGCCGATATTGTCGTGCATGCCGGCGACTGGATGGACCTAGAGACCTACGAGCTACTCCAAAGCCGCGCGCGGGTCATGCACGGCGTATACGGGAATAATGACGGACCGGAGCTGCGGGCGAAACTGCCCGAGGTGGCGTATTTTACGGTTGAGGATTTGAGCCTGGCGGTGATTCATGAAACCGGGCAAGCGAAGCGGCGGGAGGAGCCAGCGGACCAGGCCTTTCCCTCGACCGATGTACTGATTTTCGGGCATTCACATATTCCGTGGGATACTGTGTCCCCGCGTGGCATGCGGCTGTTGAACCCCGGTTCGCCCACAGATCGACGCCGTCAGCCCCACTGCACTATGATGACGGCAACCATCAGCGGCAGTGACCTCGAGGTTGAACTGCACCGAGTGGAACGTTCGTGAGCCTCTTCGCGCGCACTAGGAATGCCTCACGACCTCTCACTATGGCGAGAGACCAATTGTTTGTGTGACCAGCATTGAGATTAACAGAGCCCAGCAACCTGTTCATCAAGTATTCAACCGCCTGAGTTTACAATGTGGGCATGGGTACTGCTGTGGAACCAATCGGACGCATGCCGCCCTACGGCCCCGAACACTTATCGATCCTGGTCCTGACCGTGGTCGTTTCCATCGCGGCCGTGCTCGTGGGACGCCGCATTCGAGGTACTTCGCTCGAGAACCGTAAACTGCGAACCGGCGGGTGGGTCATGCTCATCGTGACCATCGCGTGGACGGTGTGGGGCATGTTACCCGGCAACTGGAACATCGATCAGTCACTGCCTTTTCATTATTCTGACGCGCTCCGTCTGATTACCGCGGTCGCGTTGATTACCGGCGCCGGTTGGGCCATTGCCATTTGTTATTACTGGGGTCTGACCCTCAATCTGCAGTCGATCATCACCCCGGATCTGAACTACTTCGACTATCCGGTCCTAGAGTTCTTCGTTTACTGGTTCTTACACATCGTCGCATTCATCGTGCCCATCCTGTTCGTCTGGGGTCTGGGATATCGCCCGACCTGGCGCGGTTACGGGGTCACCTATGCCGCCACGGTACTCTGGGCTGGCATTACAGTGCTGGCCAACGCGATAACCGGCGCAAATTATGGGTACCTGAGTCGAGGACCCGACGGCCCATCCATCCTCGATCTGCTAGGACCCTGGCCGATCTACATTTTCTGGGAAGCCGTCATCATAGCGGTGGTCTGGGCACTGATGACCTGGCCTTGGCAAAACCGCACAGCCTCATCGCTGCCCACCGTTGATCGATGGGGAACAGTTCGGCGCAGCCCGCTCAAAAGTGACCCCGACAACGAATGTTTGCTCAATCATCGAGCGGAACCTACCCGTCCCCAGTGACACATGAGCCTGGTGAGAGAGCTCAACACACTTCAGGTATAGCCATGGTTCTGAGCGCCCCAACAAAAAAGCAATCATGCTTGCTTGGAATCATCGCTCATGCAATAATGACTTAGATCACAATACTTGGTTGCTTCAACGACACCTGTTGATGACGGGCCTTAGACCCAGAGAAGAGCGCCCGCAAAACGTCACAGCTCGTGATCCCGAAGCAATCGCTCCAGCTCTCCTCAACTCGAACCACCACTTGTACTCTCAGGGATAAGGAAAGAATCGCAGATGACATTACTAGCTGAGCGGATCCGCACAAACGCCTGGGCTACCCAGACTGTTCAAGCTATCCTCCGTGAGACTTGTCAGGTGCAGCCCGAGAAAACGGCGCTGCTCTACTCGGGAACTGAGATGACATATCGCGAACTCCAAGAGCGCGTCGATTCTCTCACCCTGGAACTCCAACAACGGGGAATCTCTCGCGGCGACGTCGTCTCCGTACTGCCCTCCCCCACCCCGGACTTCGTCATCGTGTATTTCGCCGTGCTGCAAGCCGGTGCGATCATCAACCCGTTGAATCTGCTGTGGAGCGCACAAGAGTTCACAGCCATCGTAAAGCGCAACGCGCCGAAAGCGATCATCGCCGTTGACGAGTACGCTGGGCGGAACTACCTGCAAGTTGTCGAAGAAAGTCTAGGACAATCGCAGCCACTGCTCATCGCTGCCGGTGAGTCCGCTACCGATAGCACATGGCTTCGTTTGGATGACTTGCTCAATCGAGCCCCAAGTGCAGACGAACGTGCTGCGATAGAGCAACTTGTTGCCTCGGCAGACTCCGAAGACATTCAGTTTATTTGCCAGACCTCCGGAAGCACGGGTCTTTCGAAGAGTGCGCTGTGGAACCACCGTCCGCCGCTTGCCACCGCGAACTTCGCAGCGGCTGCAACCGGGTTAACTCCCGAAGATAAATATCTCAATGCCGCACCGTTTTTCCACAACAGTGGCATCTGCACCGCTATGACCATGGCAGTTGCGTACGCAGGGATTACGCTCCATCTCTCAGACTCGTTCAATCCGAACGAAGCGCTTGAAGCCATTGCGACCCACGGTCTGACGACCACCTTCGGTTTCGCAGCCCACTGGAAAGCGCTGCGTGAATCACCAAACTTCAACCCCGAGACGTTTTCAATGTCCAAGGTGATTTTGGCCGGTGACTCG
This sequence comes from Yaniella sp., assembly GCA_036516155.1. GTDB lineage: Bacteria > Actinomycetota > Actinomycetes > Actinomycetales > Micrococcaceae > Yaniella. The sequence goes on along the minus strand of DATBUK010000127.1, from coordinate 2,035 downwards.
AAGCTCTACGATAATGTTCGCGAGATGTGTGGCCCCGATGCCACGCTGGTAAACCTTTATGCCCAGACAGAAAACGGCCCGCTCATCTCCCTGACCGAGCTGGGCTGCATCGACGAAAACCTGCGCCGCAATAACAGCGGACGGCCGCTGCCCGGTGTCGAAGTTATTATTCGTGACCTCGCCGACGATTCGATCCTTGCCGATGGTCAGCCAGGTGAAATCTGCTACCGCAGTCCGTTCCTTTTCCAGGGCTACCTTCAAGAAGACGGCACTCACCTGCTACCACTCGATGAGGATGGTTACTTCCGCAGCGGCGACTACGGTCAGCTGGATGGCGGCTACCTCACCTACATCGAACGCCTCGGCGGTGTAGTGAAATCCGGTGGCGAAAACGTCTCGCTCGCCCAGGTCACCGGTCTCCTGCAAGAAACGTTTGTCGACACCTTTGATGACGTGCTCGCTTTGGCCGTACCCGACGACTACTGGGGCTCAATGGTCGTGGCCCTCGTGCGGTGCTCCGAGACCACCATGCTTGACCGGGACGAGCTTCGGGAGGCATGCCGCAATTCGATGGCACGCTACGAAATCCCTCAGCAGTTCATCCGGTACGACGGACCGTGGCCGGTGACCCCGGAGGGCAAGATGAACGTCAAAGCACTGAACCGCTACGCCGAAGAGGCTGTAGCCGCCCAGACAGCGTCAGCGTAGTGAGCGTTGGAATCAAGCGAAGGGACAAACCTGTGACGACGACAAGCCGCATCCGGTATACCACCGATGGCGGGGTTGCCTCGATTACGATCGATTGCCCCGCCAAGAAGAACGCGCTGAACGACCAGGGGTGGTCCGATCTCGCCGACGCTCTGGAACAAGCAACCCACGACCCAGACGTTCGCGTCGTGCAGCTCCAGGGCACCGGAGGCGACCTGTGCTCGGGAATGGACCTGGAAGAGTCCGCAAGCCAAGATCACCCAGTCGACCGCATGCGGCGACTCAACCAGGTTGCCGATCGGCTATTTGAAATGCCGAAGCCTGTTGTGACCACGATCGACGGTGTCGCAACCGGCGCGGGCCTCAGCATGGCGCTGAGCTCTGACTTTGTCCTGGCAACCCCGGAATCGAAATTCTCCGCGATCTTCGTCCAGCGCGGGCTCACACCAGATTGCGGCGCCGCATGGTTGCTCGTGCATCAAAACAGTCTGCTGACCGCCAAGCGGATGGCCATGCTCGGCGAAATCATCGACGGCACGACCGCCAAGGAGCTCGGTTGGGTCACGTGGCTGCACCCCGAGACAGAAATGCAACAGCAGAAGGAATCACTGGTCAACCGCTTGCTGAACATGTCACCTCGAGCCCTGGCCGAAACCAAGGCGCTCCTCAACCACGCCGCAGGTACGACTTTCACCGACTCTTTGAAGATGGAAGCGCTAGCCCAGACCATCAACCTTGGGACGGACGCACCCGAAGCTTTCAACGCTTTCGTTGAAGGTCGTAGCCCACAGTACGACGGGAAGTGGCGCGTCGAACTCTAAGACGCCACTGCTCAGGTGAATGCTCCCGGATGCTATGGCGTCCGGGAGCATTGCTATTTGCAGTCCTAAGTGCGCGAGGCGCTCTGTGCTTTCCGCTCGGCCATCTCAGCCATCCGCTTGTTGACCGCTTCGACCTGTTCTGGGCCACCCATCAGTTCAGCGAGCGCTTCCTGCTCGGCATCCAGGCCTTCGGACAGTTCTGCAGTATCGGCCATGTCGATCAGGCGTTTGGACCAGACCAGGGCGGAGCGGGACTTTCCGGCGATCTCTCGGCCCAGTTCAAGCGCCCGCTCTACGGGGTTATTGTGGACTTCGTCGGCCACCCCGATTTCACCGGCCCGTTCCCCCGAGAACACCTCACCCGTGAACGTCAGGAGTTTGGCCTGCGAGGGACCAATCCGACGAGGTAATATCTGGGTTCCTGTCAGGTCTGGGGCGATACCCCAGTTGATTTCCATCATCGACAGTTTGGCATCCGGAGCGACAATGGCGATGTCGGCACCGAT
>DATBUK010000126.1:0-6652 GCA_036516155.1 Yaniella sp. | reverse complement strand
AGTTCCACTGGGCCCGTGCCTTCGTCGAAGCCGGGGGCAAATGCGACACCGCGGTAGGAATGCATCGTTGGAGCGGTTGCGATGATGTGTTTGTCTGACTCGGAAAAGTCTTGGTCTCCATCAATGATCGCGACCAGATCGTTGCCAAAGTTCGAGCCCTCGACGGCATACAACACGGTGTCGTCACCGGCTTGGCGCCCGGTAAGACCCCAGAACTCACCCTCGTAGATGTCGGCGACTTCGTAATCGCCTGCAGCGTTTTGGTCGTAGCGGACCACACCGGCAGTGTCACCTTCGGTCGCGGTGACGTACAAGCTGTCATCGATGAACACGAAGTCGTGTGGGGTCTCCGCCCCGTTCGGCATCTGCGCGATCGTGACCATATCGTTTGGCACATCGATCGCCTCGGTCGGCAGTCCCGTCGCCACCTGGTTGACGCCGTTATACGGGCCGCGGTCGGTGGTGACGTACAGCTGGCCATCGTGGATACCGGGGACACGAGCGTTATTTTCGTTGTTGTTGTGACCGGGGTTGACGGTCACCGGTGACGGGTCGGCGCTGCCAGCTTCAACATACAGCACGCCACCCTGATGCTCTTCCATCTCGGCGGTCCCGTAGTCGCCGCGGCCTTCCATTGTGTCGTTGCCGTGCCCGCCAGCCCAAAACGCCGTGCCGTTGACGGTCGTGACGCCGCGGATATGGCGTTCATTGAAGCCGTAGCCGAGGCCGGTCGAAACATCTACGGTGCCGGCGGCGTCCATTGTCGCGATGACTCGCATGATCTCGGAGGAGGCCGACCCGTTGAGGTTGGTCGAGCCATCGGCGACGAAGTCATAGCCACCGATGGCCACCCGTTGGCCATCGACCGAGCGTTGGAGTGCGCCTTGTTGATCACGGTTGGCACCCAGGGAGAAGTCATACTGGCCATCAGCCCCACTCGTGGGGATCGGGGTTTGGTCAACAGTCTGACCGGTGGAAGTGATGTGTTCAATGGTGACCGGGACGGCGTCGTTCCCACCCGATTCACCGTCCCCGACCTGCGAGACGACCAGTTCGTCGATTTGGAGGTCGGCTGCAGGGTCTTCAAGATTTGCATAAGCGGTGGGCGCGATAGCGAACGTGGTGAAGCCTACTGTGGTGGCCAGTAGTGCCTCGGTCGTTCTGCGGCGCCATGAGTGATGAGGTCGCATAAAACTTTCTACAGGTGTCAAAACGATGAGGAGTCGCGAAGGTGGCGATAAACAACGTCCGACACGCTAGAGATCCCTGGTGAATGCCCGGTGGATTGCATCTTTCAACGGGTGAATTCGCGGTGTCCTGGCATGTCATGGCGACAATGCCAGCGCGAGCTATGACGCGATTATGACCGTGTGACCCGGCCTGCTGTATGAGCTCATGTTCTAGTATGGCTGGTACTACGTTCAAGAATTTCGTTTTCGAATGGAGGCCCCGGTCGTGCTCGAGTTCATCAGCTCGCGATGGGACGATATCCTCTTCCGTTCGTATCAGCACACGTCGTTAGTCATCCAGGCAGTGCTGTTAGCCACGGTCATCGCGATTGTCTTGGCGATGATCGTGACCCGCTACCGGACCTTGGCGCCCGTGGCCAATGCGGTCTCTGCCATCGGGCTGACCATCCCGTCGTTCGCGCTCATCGGGCTGCTCATCCCGATGGTCGGGATCGGCACGGTCCCAGCGGTCGTCGTCGTGGTCTTTTACGCCATTTTGCCGATCTTGCGCAACGCGGTCGTCGGCCTTCAGGAAGTTGATCCCGCCGTGACGGAAGCGGCTTTGGGCCAAGGGATGAGCCGGGCGGCGGTGTTTTGGCGGGTTCGAATGCCCCTGGCCTGGCCGGTCATCATGACCGGAATCCGCGTCTCGGCCCAAATGTCGATGGGCGTGGCAGCGATTGCCGCCTATGTGCTCGGCCCCGGTTTGGGCGCCTATATCTTTACCGGCTTGGCTCAGGTGGGCGGGGCCAACGCTTTGAACTATGCCCTGGTGGGGACGTTCGGCATCGTCATCGTCGCACTCATTGTGGATGCGTTGCTGATCGTCGTCGCCCGCTTCACCACGTCGAAGGGGATCAACGCATGAGTCAGCAACACCAAGAGTCGAAAGTCGGCGCCGAGATCGAGCTGGTCGATATCGTCAAGCGCTATCCCGGCCAGAAGCAGCCGGCCGTGGAGAACCTGTCGCTGACGATTCCCGCCGGTGAAATGGTCATGTTCGTGGGACCATCGGGGTGTGGCAAGACGACCTCGTTGAAAATGATTAACCGGCTGATCGAGCCGTCCTCCGGCAAGATTCTCATCGATGGCGACGACATCACGACCAAAGATCCGACGCAGTTACGCCGGAGCATCGGCTACGTGATTCAAGGTGGCGGGCTGATGCCGCACATGACCGTCGCCGACAACATCGGACTGGTGCCCAAGCTGTTGAAGTGGGACCAGCAACGCATCCGCACCCGGGTCGATGAACTCCTGGAGATGACCGGGCTCGATCCCAACATCTTCCGAGATCGGTACCCGCGCGAACTCTCGGGCGGTCAGCAGCAGCGCGTCGGGGTGGCCCGCGGGCTGGCAGCCGACCCACCGGTGGTCCTGATGGATGAGCCCTTTGGAGCCGTCGACCCGATCACGCGCCAACGTCTGCAAGACGAGCTGCTGATCCTCCAGGAAGAACTGCAGAAAACCATTGTGTTCGTGACTCACGATGTTGATGAAGCTGTCAAACTCGGGGACCGGATCTTGATTCTGCAAGAGGGCGCACAGATCGCCCAATACGACACGCCCGCTGCGATCCTCGGCGCTCCGGCCAATGATTTCGTCGCCGATTTCATCGGTGCCGGCTCGCGGCTGAAACAGCTTTCCTTGGCTCGCGTGCGAGACATTGAGCTCGATCAGCCGCAGACCTGCCGGGTCGGCGAACCCACCGCAGAAGTTATCCACCGGGTTGAAGCCGCCGGAGAGCAATCGGTCGTGGTGCTCGATGACCAAGACCGGCCGCGTGAATGGGTCTTTTTACGCAGCCTTCGAAACCACGAGACCGTTCCGATGCCCAACGTCGAACTGCAAACAGTCATCGATCATCGCTCGACTCTGACCGACGCGCTGGATTCGATGCTTTCGTCGAGTCACGGTGGCGCGATGGTCACGCAACGCGGCCGCTACCAAGGGGTTGCGACCTATGATGCGGTGACAAAATACTTACAGGATATGCAGGAGGCCGCGTCATGAGACAACGGCTTGCCGGCGCATCAAAGGAAGACAAACTTCTCCTGATCGGGCTGCCAATCTTCACCCTTCTGTTGCTCGTGGGGTGGGCGATCTGGGGTAGTCTCACAGAATTCGATGACATTGAAGCGCGCCTGCTGACCTGGTCAAACATCGGGGTCCTGACCTCGCAACACCTGTTGATCGTGGTGGTGTCGGCTTTGATCGTCGTCGCCACGGCCGTCCCGGCCGGAGTGTTGTTGACCCGCCGCGGACTTCGGGGTGCCTCCCCGGTGGTTATGGGAATTGCCAACGCCGGCCAGGCAGCCCCGGTCATCGGGGTCATTGTGCTCCTGGCGCTGGCCATCGGCTTCGGGTTCTGGATTGCCGTCTTATCATTGACGATCTACGCCTTCCTACCGGTGCTGGCCAACACAATCGCAGGCCTTCGTGGCGTCGACGGTTCACTGGTGGAAGCGGCCCGCGGCATGGGCATGTCATCGGCACAAGTGCTGTTCCGCGTCGAATTACCGATGGCGGTTCCGGTCATTATGACCGGGGTGCGCACCGCCCTGGTGCTGCTCGTCGGTGCTGGCGCGTTCGCAACATTTATTGACGCCGGGGGACTCGGACTGCTGATCCAGACCGGCATCGTCATGTTCCGCTACTCCATTCTGGTATCGGGCGCCATCCTCGTGGCTGCCTTAGCGATGGCGGTTGAATGGGTCGGTCGGCTCCTCGAAATCTTCGTGAAGCCAGGAGGTCTGTCATGAAGCGTATGAACACCCGACGCAGCGTGTTGGCCGCCGCGGCCTTGAGCATGACCGGGCTGCTTGCCGGCTGCGGACTGGGCACCGCTGGTGGGTACGTCCCAAGCGGAGAGCTCGCTGGCCCCGTCGAAGGGGTCAATTTAGAAGGCGCAGACATCTCGGTTGGCTCCAAAAACTTCACCGAACAGATCATCCTGGGCAAAATGGCCGTGATCCTCTTCGAATCCGCCGGAGCCAACACCGAAGACCTGACCAACGTGCCCGGTTCAAACAGTGTGCGCATGGCCATGGTCGAAGGCATTATGGACTTCCAGTGGGAATACACCGGAACCGCCTGGATCACCTATATGGGTGAGGTCGACCCGATTCCTGATCAACAGGAACAATACGAAGCTGTCCGCGACGCTGACCTCGAAGAACACGGCATGGTCTGGACCAAGCCGTCAGATTTGAATAATACGTATGCGATGGCTGTGACGGCAGAAAATGCAGAAGCATACGACCTTGCTGAAATGTCCGATATTCACAACGTGGACGAAGCAGATCAAACCTTCTGCTTAGACGCCGAGTTCGCCTCCCGCAACGACGGCTTTGAACCCATGCTGGAACACTACGACCTGCCACCTGCACCCAATGACCGCCGCAGTCTGATGGATCTGGGCGCGATCTATCAGGCAACCGCCAACGGCGAATGCATGTTTGGCGAAGTTTTTGCAACCGACGGGCGCATCCCAGCCTTGGACCTGGTCGTGCTAGAAGACGATCAGTACTTCTTCCCCCGCTATAACCTCTCCGGAGTCTTCCACGAAGACATCTATGCAGAGTACCCACAGGTCGAAGACCTCATCGACCCGCTGACCGAACGGCTCGACAACGAAACCATGGCCGCACTCAACGAACGCGTCGACGTCCACGGCGAAGAACCCGCCGAAGTCGCCTGGAACTTCTTGGTGGATGAAGGATTCATCACTGAAGACTGACCAGCCCAAGCCGTAGGATCTATACCAGACATACGACGTAGTACCCGAGTGAACTTGTGAAGGAGAACCCACCCCATGTCTGCAATTGTGGCGGCATACGGCCCGTTTCAAGAATCCGCCGTGCACCGCATGCTTGACCGCGTCGCCCACCGAGGCCCCGACGGGGTGGACGTCCAGCAGACCGGGGATGAGGTGCCTGCCTGGTTAGGTTCACGATATTTATCGATTACCGACCCGGAGAACGGAACCCAACCCGTAGCCGGAACCACACCGGGTACCTGGATGGTTGGCGACGGCAAAATCTACAACTATCGACGCATCCGTGAACAACTTGGCACCGATCGCTTCCGCACCCAGGCTGACCTAGAAGCCGCCCTGGTGCTGTATGAAGAGCAGGGAGTCGAAGCGTTCGCTCAGCTGTGGGGGACCTTCGCGCTGGTCATCGCGACCGCCGACGGACAGTTCGTTGCTGCCCGCGATGCGCTCGGCGTAGCCCCGTTATACTGGGCCCGACGCGGTGACACCGTCGTCTTCGCCTCCGAACTCAAAGCCTTCGATGAAGACTGGCGAGCCGAAATCGAACCGTTCCCGCCCGGGCACATCTGGACACCAACCGACGGGCTGACCTCTGGTCCGCGGTTTCCCGCCAGCACCCCGGTCATCCTCACCAGTCGCGCCCCGCATGAAGAGCCACCAGCCTGGGTATTCGATGCTATTCGTGACACCATCGTCCGCTCGGTCGAACGTTCCCTAGACGCGGTCGTGCCGATCGGGGTGTTACTCTCCGGTGGGGTCGACTCCAGTATCGTCACCGCGATCGCTGCCAAATATGCTGCCGAACACGGCTGGACGCTGCCCACATTCTCCGTCGGGCTGGCCGACAGTGGTGACCTGCTGGCCGCCCGCGCGGTCGCTGAACACACCGGCACCGAACACCATGAGCTGACCTATACCGCAGAAGATGCGATCGAGCTGGTGCCAGACGTCATCGCCCAGCTGGAATCATTCGAACCGTCATTGGTGCACAGTGCCGTACCCCATCACTTCGTCAACGAACTGGCCAGCCAAAAGGTCAAAGTCGTCCTCGCCGGAGAAGGAGCCGACGAGTTATTTGCCGGCTACGACTACTTTGGCGATTACGACAGCGGCGACACCCTGCACGACGAACTCGTGACCAGTGTCGAGGGCATGCACATCAGCGGACTGCAACGGGTCGATCGCATCGCCGGGGCACACGGGATCGAAGCGCGGCTGCCGTTCCTCGACCTCGACGTCGTCGAACTAGCGTTGGCACTGCCCGCCGAGTGGAAACTGCTTGGTCCAGATCGGCCCGCGAAGTGGCTGCTGCGCCGCGCATTCGATGGCTGGTTGCCCGACGATATCCTGTGGCGCCGCAAAGAAAAATTTGGCGAGGGCACCGGCATGAACGACGTCCTCAACACCCACTTCGCCAAGACCGTGACCGACGCGGAACTCCGCGAAGAAGGCGCAGTATTTGACCCACCCCTACAAACCCACGAAGAGCTCGCATACTACCGCATCCTCAATGCAGCCCTGCCCGGATTGGACCTGCGCAAAATGGTCGGCCGCTTCCCCGAAGAAACCTGACCGGGCATACGACCGCATCGGGTGTGGGAAGTAGGACCACAACCCACCGGCGCTCTAGGCTAGAGAACATGACTGA